>NZ_JACSQR010000062.1:0-4607 GCF_014836505.1 Psychrobacter communis | reverse complement strand
AAGGTGCTAGGGTTTAGAACACCGCTTGAGGTAAAATCTAGCTTCGGGTGCGTTGCACTTCGATGTTGAATCCAAGACTTATATAGATAGAATAATCAAAAGGCGTCATGAAAATAACACTCATGGCGCTTTATCTATTCTCCTTTTAAACACATTTAAAAATGCACGTAAAAGTATGTTCGGTTCGCAATAAAATTAGCAAATTGATTAATATCGACGTGAGACTGGTATAACGATTTTAAAACGACCTACTATATGCTTGCATAATAACGAGGCTTTACCCTAATGGTTGATATGACCAACAAACGACTCTCTGTTGCGCCAATGATCGACTGGACAACGACAGATTATCGCTACTTTGCACGGCTGTTTAATCCGCACGTTTATCTTTATACCGAGATGATTAGTACTGGTGCGCTGCTCCATGGTAATCGCGCGCGGCATCTGCGCTTTGATACGCTTGAGCATCCACTGGTGCTACAGCTTGGCGGTGCCGATACTAGCGAGATGACCCAATGTGCCCAATTTGCGCAGCAGCATGGCTATGATGAGGTCAATATCAACGTCGGTTGCCCCTCTGATCGCGTCCAGCACAATAAAATTGGCGCTTGCCTCATGGCAGAGCCGCAGACGGTTGCTGATTTGGTCAAGCACATGCAGGCAGCGGTCGATATTCCGGTGACCGTTAAACATCGTATTGGTATCGACGATTTTGATAGTTATGAGTTTATGGTAGATTTTGTCGAAAAAGTCGCAGCGGCAGGTTGTACGCGCTTTATTGTTCATGCCCGTACGGCGTGGCTACAGGGCTTGAGCCCCAAGCAAAATCGCGAAATACCGCCATTACGTTATGATGATGTTTACCGTCTCAAACAAGACTTTCCAACGCTTGATATAGAAATTAACGGCGGTATCGAAACGGTTGCCGATATTAAAGCCCATTTACAGCATGTCGACGGCGTGATGATTGGTCGGGCGTTTTATCACAATCCGTACCTAATGGCAGAAGCCAACAGTTTATGGGGCGCGCCGATTCCTAAGCGCTCGGATATTTTGGCACAATTGTACCCTTATCTAGAAAAACAAATCGCTAAAGGTGAAGCACTACCAACGATGACACGGCATTATTTAGGGTTGTTTCAAGGCTTAACAGGTGCGCGCAAGTGGCGACAGGCATTGAGCGGTAAACCGCAGCTAACAATTGATGATATTAAACGAGCCGCTGAAGAAGTCTTAGCCTTAAATCCAAATGCTTAGTCATCAATCACTATAAACATAAAATAACAGCTAATGGGGGCATAGCTAGTTGATAAAGACATTCATCAATTAGCTATTTGACGTTTATATATAAACCTTTAACTAATTTCCGCTAAATACTGCGCCATCGCGGCGCCATTATTAATAATATGTAGCAGCATCGGTAATAGTAGCGAGCCTGATTTGATACGCGCGTAGCAAAATATCAATGCCAATACCACAATGGTGCCGATTTCATAAATACCATATTGCAAGTGAATTACCGCAAATATCACGCTGGTCACTAGGCTTGCAACTAATGCGCCGCGATGCTCTGCGTTAGGTACGTTTGAGAACTGCTCAGCAATAGCCGACCATAACAATCCACGAAATATAAGCTCTTCATAAATCGGCGCGACAATCACCATGGCAAATATCAATAACCAGACTGAGCTGACAGACTGATATAAAGGGTCGACGAAGACCAACGGTGATTCATTGAGTAGGTAAGTTAACGCTTGACTACCAATCATAAATATCAGCAATAACCCTAACATACCGATGCCAACCGACCATGAAAACGGCTTGAGCGCTAGATACTGTTTTACATTGCCGCCCCTCACCCGAATCAATAAAACGCTGACTGCCACCAGTAAGATACAGCCAATAATGATAGAAAGACTAACCACCGTACCATCATTACTACCAAAAAAGAAAATATCGCCCATAGTGGCATTCTTAGTAGCGGGCAATACCATTTTGCCTGCAATATAGACGCCGATTAATTGACTGATAAAGAACGTCACTACCATGCCTATGACTAACAGCAATGCACCCAAGCTTGAAAATAGCGGCGCAGGTTTAGATGATGTGGTCTTAATAGATACGGTGGTCGCTTTTTTTAGCATAAATCGTCACTCAAAAAAGTGTGCTAGCTGCTCACATTACATTTATCCTAACCTCGAGGATTCACAACCATCGTTTATTTTGGCAACTGCTTTTTGATAAGCTCAAGCACTTGACGCGCCACCGACTCTGGGTGCTCAAGCGGGAACATATGACCGCCGGCGTGGGTTTCATAATCGATAGTAAGGCGTGATTTGATTTGCTGCGGGAAGCGGCGCTTAAGAAAGATACTGTCTTCACCAATGATAAGCGTCACTGGCGGTTTAGGCGCACGGTTTGGGGTCAGCCAATACCATGACGGGTTGGTACGAAACACTTCGACTTCGCTAGCTTTAGGGATTGCCAAGGTTACTTTGCCGTCCGCACGCTCATGTAAACCATGCTCGATATAGCCTTGAAAACTACGCTCATCGAAATCTTTAAAAAAGCCCTTATGACGCAGCTTATCATAGGCGTCTTCGCGGCTATCCCAAACATCACGGCGATGCTTAGACACGCCCGCTGGCGACAGCTTATCCATCAAACGATTATTCATCAGCGGTAATCTATCGACGGTTTTGGCCAAATGCCAGAGCAGGCTGACTTTGCCATAAATCCATGGTGGATCCATCAGCACCGCTTGCGCAAATATCTCCGGCGCACGGTATAACGCCTGCATAGTACACATGGCACCAAGCGAATGACCGATACCCACCACCTGACTCACGCCATGCTGCTCACACGTGCGTTTAACGCTATCAATAATCTGCTGGGTCAGGCTTTGCCAATGGTTATCTACTGGATAATCGGGCGTATTACCCAGCATAGGGATATATTCAATGGTAAAAAATTCAGCAAGCGGGGCAAAAAACGGCGCATAAACGGCGCTTGGCATACCATTGGCATGGGCAAAATGAATGACAGGTTTTTGAGTTATCTTAGACTTGGGTAGTGACGCAAAGGTCTGTGGATTAATGGCACTCATGACAAGCTCTCAGTAATTTAAATAGCTGTTTATTATAATAATCGAAATTTATATACAATTAAGGCTGAGCATAATCATATACTCAGCCTTAACAATCATACACATTAAATATAAAATATAAAGCGCTTAGCGCATCTGCGCTTGACCCTCTTCTTGCGGTAACACATCAAGCTTGATACTTGAGCCAAGACCGGCGCCTAACTTAACGGCAAAGCGATCCATAAACAAGCTAAATGGGTCGGTCGGCGTATAATTGACGACGTTATCGAGCTTCAGCTTCTTCTCTAAAGTCGAAATACTGCCCTTTTTGTCAGCTAAGCCCAGCTCAATCGACTGCTCGCCGGTCCAAAACAGCCCTGAAAACAGTTTATTTTCCTCAGGATTCTTTAGACGATCGCCGCGACCTTCTTTGACCGCATTGATAAAGTGCTTATGAGTATTGTCCAAAACTTTTTCGACGTGCTGCTCTTCATAATCAGTGAGCGGACGTGACAAGCTTAAGATGTCTTTATACTCGCCTGCGGTAATGGTGCGGTCTTTAACGCCAAATTTATCCATTAAGCCTTCGATATTATAGCTTGGCATAATCACGCCAATCGAACCGACTAAGCTTGATGGATTGACATAAATCTCATCCGCAGCTGAGGCGATATAATAAGCGCCCGAAGCACCCATATCACCAATCACCGCGTAGAGTTTTTTGTCAGGATATTCTTGACGCAAATCCATCATCGTCTGCCAGATTTCATCAGACTGTACGGGTGAGCCGCCGGGCGAGTTGATGTCAAGCGCCACGGCTTTGGCATTACTGTTTTCAAAAGCGCGCGTTAAGGCCTCATTAACATCGTAAGCATTGGCGACATCACCACTACTAATCGTTCCTTGGATTTCAACCACCGCCAAATGCGGCTTACTGGTATCCACGCCTTCAAGCCCGGACGGTGTTTTAGTACTACAACCGCGACCAATGGTCAAAAATATCAATAAAATATAACCAAAGGTCAATAGCTTAAAGAAAATACTCCAGCGACGGGCGCGGCGCTGCTCAACCACACTGGCCAATAACGTATTTTCAAGCAGTCGCCACTCTTGTCCGCTCGGCTGATTTTGCTGCAGCGGCGTTGGCTGATTTGCCGAGTTGTCAGGACGTTTGTTAGGGTCTGGTGGCCAGTTGGGCATATAACTTCCTAAGTCAGAAACAATGTAAAACGATGAAAGAAATAGTGTTAGAACTTAATAAAGCAAAAAATTAATAAAACCGCAATAAAGATATTTACTTAGACAATTGCGTTTTTTAGCGCTTTGATAAAGTTGAATAAGCTACTAAGTATGGTGGCATTTCGCTCATGGTTCAATAGCAGAACTGTGAAATAGCTTGATATTATAAAGGCGACAGCTTATAGGAGCGAGGTATTTTATAAGGATATAGTAGAGCCTTTATAAAAGTGGTACAGTAGTTTTAAAATAAATGAAAAGTAAAAAGATTATGACTTATTCAGCA
>NZ_JACSQR010000061.1:0-5051 GCF_014836505.1 Psychrobacter communis | reverse complement strand
ATATAAGTCCAACAATGGTAACTAAACGTCATTAAAGGGACAAATATATATAAGTCCAACAATGGTAACTAAACGTCATTAAAGGGACAAATATATATAAGTCCAACAATGGTAACTAAACGTCCCTTAATGGGTAACTAAACGTCCCTTAATGGGTAACTAAACGTCCCTTAATGGGTAACTAAACGTCCCTTAATGGAGCTTACAAGCTAATAGTAGTAAGGGTCACAGAGGGTCTAAAAGCATTTAAAAGCATTTAAAAGCATTAAAAGCATTTTTTTGTTTTTTTATTAATTAAAAAGCCAGAAGAGAAAAGCCTTAGTTACCTCAAAATATCAGGGACTTTTTTATGCTTATTTGGATCAGATAATCGATTAATACTTTCAAACTTATCCATCAATTTGTTTTAACTTAATGCAAAACAGCAGGTTTGTTGAACTTTTTAAGTTTTTCAGTATTCTAATGACTGTATTTTTCTTAAACCTTAGTGATCAGATATAAAAACCACTCTATTTGTTCACAGATTTCGATTTAAAGGCTAACTATCTCTATAGTTATACATGTATAGCTATTTTAAATTTTTCACTCTCTACAGCTATTCTACAGCTTTCTATCTGCATTGCCTCATTCAATCTAATGATCTCCTCTCGATTTAACCCTTCAGTCGCCAGTAAGTAAGGCTCAACACGTTTTTTGAGAGAGTTATAGCTCGCTTCCGCAACGCTTTTATCCAATCTAGCTTTCTCATAGTCCATTAGGATGCTGTTTGCCGCTTTTACCGTCGGTTCTATTTGCTCAATAACGGCTGCTGTGACCTTTTCCCCATATCTAGCCTTGCTTTCAAACATTTCAGGCTTAAGTGATACGGTTGTAATACTAAAATCTCTAGCATGGTTGATGTCGTGGTAATATTCCTTGATGCTGGTATGCTTGGCTTTAGAGCCTTCTTTGCCCCTCATTAGCCCTAGATCAGCGACCTTATTAGCAAAATCGGTTTGCATCTTGTTTAATTTAGCCCTACCGCCTAGAAAATTCTTACAGTTGAGCTTCCCCTTTTGGTCAATAGGTACGACATAAGCGACTAGATGCGGTGTGCTTATGTCTCGATGAATACTCATACCTGCAATGTTTTCTTCCCCATGCTGATCAATGAGCCACTGAGCAGACCGCTTAAAAAATTCTACTTCTTGGCTTTTTCCCCAGCCTTCCCATTCGGGACTGGCGGTTATTAAATACTCAATACAGAGCACCGCATCAGAGCGTCTTTTTTCAGGGAGACAATCTTTTATTGCTTGTTTAACCCCTTCAGGGGTAGCAACGCTATGATGATTTTTAGGGGTGAGGTTGGGGTCAGCATTTGGCGTTTCTATCGTTCGATAGCTGTGTGCAAGACTGCCACCAATGTTGCCCATCGTCTTTAATTTTGTCGTCCTCAAAATCGCATAGTTCATTACTACTTTTTCCTGATAATTGGGTGTTATTTTACTAAAGTGTACCTACTACACCATAAATTCACCTGTTAGGAAAGCGAGATTTTTGCTGCAAAAGGCGGTAAAAAGGGGCTGTTTTTCACTGTTTTTCAACTTGGGTGTTTACAGATTGTAAACACCTTTTTCATTTTTAAATCAATAACTTATAATGATTTTGTTTGCACTTTGCAAACACTCAAATTTTAATAAACCTAACAATATCAGCTATTTGGCAGTCCCTTTAGGGTGCGTAAGGTGTAGTCATTAAATTAGGTGGGAAATAACGGATTTTTTATCTGTCGTAAAATCTGCTACAAAAAAGGGCTTATAAGAGCGTTACTTCCAGTCATTCACTGGCATAATCTTAGGCTGGTATCAATAATTTATTCACCTAAAAAAATCATCTGTAGCTACAGATGATTCTAGTAGCGGAGTTATTTATGAGCATGTTCGGTGTATCAGTAGCTAGCAGTAAAAGCCTTCAACTTGAAGCCACTCAAGAAGCCTACAATAGAGCTGTCGTGAAGCTTAATTTACTGTTAATTGACGATAAAACGCACGAAGAAGTGGTCAGAAGCAAGCTGTTTGAAGTCATGGATGAAAGAAATCAGCTTGGCAAATACTCCACTTCTGATCTTTATGTGATGCAAAAAAGCATTGAGAAAACGGTTGACGAGTTTCTTTCTGGATTGAATGAGCAGACTATTACCGCTTAGATTAGCGAGAAGATAGAATGCTAAAGTTATTGAGGTTTAGTCACCTTTCGCTTATATTGGGAGTACATATATAAGCGAAAGGTGACCAATATGACTACAACTAATTATAATATACGGCTTGACCAGGATCTGAAGGACAGGTCTTTTTCTGTTCTTGAAAGCTATGGACTAACGCCTTCACAAGCCATAAGACTGTTCTTGAACCAAGTAGCCGATACCAATGCAGTTCCCTTGTCTTTTGACTATCAACAACCTAAGCTCAACGCGCAAACTATCGCGGCTATTGCTGAGGTTGCGAGCGGTAAAGGCACTAAGTACGATAGCTTTGGTAATTTGATGGATGAGCTAGAAGGCGAGGCTGATGAGATCCATTGAAGTATCAAGTCAGTTTAAGAGAGATGCCAAAAAGAATTATCTAAGCTTGCTCACTCCTGCATGGGGTGAGGTGCTTAATTGTTTGACTAACGATATGCCGCTACCAGCTAAGTACAAAGATCATGCGCTGACCGGCAATCATAAGGGATTTAGAGATTGCCATATCAAACCTGATTTGGTGCTTATCTACCGTATTCAAAGCGATGCGGTAGATTTTGTTAGGCTGGGTAGCCATTCAGAGATATTTGATTAGTCCAAAGCTAACGCCCTTTGGTTGTTGGATTAAGAGATAGCCAAGGCAGGGGAAAATGCCTAATCTCGTAGGTTTTCCAAAGTACTGTAGTTAGCTTGGCAGTTCTAATAAATATTTAGTAAGAACTCTTTAGCGCCATTAATCTCTCTTACCATTGCTGGAGTAAATACTACTTCGAGCACTCCTTTATTATCTAAATATCTCACTTAACTTGGGATCAATTCCTACGGGATTGACCGTATAGGTCAAAGCAGTTTATGTTTATTTTGTTTACTTAAAAAGTACAAAAGAGTTACAATGTAATTAATACTTTATATTATTACCGATACAATTAAAGTCTGTTAAGCCCAGTATTTTCAGGGCTTATATTCGTTATTCTCTGAGTAGAATTCCTATTCAATTATTTTGTAAAAATTATAAAGTACTAAAAGTGTTTTATAGATAACTACCTCTAGGAATTGAGAATAATGATTAAAAAGATCCAATCAGTATTTGCGCGTAAACATAAAAAATCTATTGCTGAGACTCTGAGTAGCCCGATCCTTATCAATGTTAGGATATTAGAAACGTATTCTATCCGGTGCCGCTGTGGTTCATTAGCGGTCCCTACTGAGGAAAGAGGAGTTTCTTATCAATGTATTCGTTGTGGCAAGCAGCCGTCTGAAGGGCCAAAATATAATTTTGGGCAGAGAACTCTCACCAATGAGTTAAATCTAGCGCCTAAAAAAGATAGCGAGATACTTCATATAGACTTCTACGAAGACGCTATATCTATTATGAAACAAAAAAACTATAGGTAGCCCTATATTCAAGCTTAAACGCTAGGGTATAGTTGGAGACTCAACTTTTTGAGATTGGAGAGCGTGCCGTTCACATGCGGATTGAAGCTACAAAGGATACTCCCTCCCGATGACCGCTTTTACCTGTCCAGCAACTCTAGAAAAGCCGTAAACACTAGGTATACAGCTTTCAGTTTATGTTCTATTGTAGGAAACATACTAAAAAAATATAGCAGCAACCATCGTAGACAAAATAAAAATTAGACCACAAACCCCAATTGCTCGCATAAAAAATTTTTTATTGCTCAATGCCAAATTTCCTCGAAATACTCACCTTAAGCCCTCAGTAGGGAATCATATCTAGCGAACGCTCTCATAAGATCTAGTATTCAAGATATTCTCTAATAGGGCGCTTTTTAAACTGCTCAGGGTCTTTTTTAAGGCGGTTAATCATTTCAAACTCCCAAGCATTCGGATCTTGACCTGCTGGACTGGTAGAACTAACCAAATGATTATAATCAGCAATAAAGCTAGGATTACGGGCAATACGCCCTAGCTGCTTATCATTCAATCCGTCAACCGTAAACATATCTGCTGTACTAGCGTCGCGCTCCTTACTAACTACATCAGCCTTAGCTTTTGGCTTTTCATGAACAGTGAAAGTAAAACCTATAATCTTGCGACCTTTTTTAACTTGTTCATAGCTGATTTTAATATCTGATTTTTCGTTGATTTCATCAATAGCTACTAGTAGTACACGCTTTTTAAAATCGTTCATAGCTTTATATTCTTCGATACCAACACCCAATTGATCTCTAAACTTCTCAAGCGCAAACATCGGAGTCTGCTTGGCAGCTTTCCACTGTACTAACAATTCATAAAGCCTAACGGAGTAAATACTATCCATACTGGCGGTTTGCTCAAGCAGGTATGAGGTAAAAAAATCTTCTGCACCATCAATACGGCTAATGCCATTGACCACGGCAAGAGTAAAGACTAATTCGATTGCGCCCTCGTCATCAAGATATCTTACTTGCTGTATCCAACGAGATTTAATAACTTTCCCTTTGTCGTCAATATAGCTGAAACGCCTATTAAATAACGTCTCCTCAGCTTCTTTCATACGCTTATAGCCATTCTGTCGAGTAGTTTCAAACATCTCAGCATAGCGTAAAGCATCAATGCGTAATGGTTTATCAGTGCTTAGCCCTGTATTGGTTTCCCTAGCATCTACTATTGCCAGTTGAACAATACGAATTTCAGGCAAAGATAAATTCTGTAATGCTGAATTAAGCTGATTTGTTTTAACGACTAAATTACCTTTACTCACGAGAAGTCTTCTCTACTATTATTTAGTGACATAATAACACTATGTCCCTTATGGGACAAATATATATAAGTCCAACAATGGTAACTAAACGTCATTAAAGGGACAAATATATATAAGTCCAACAATGGT
>NZ_JACSQR010000060.1:0-5626 GCF_014836505.1 Psychrobacter communis | reverse complement strand
AACCTGGCTAACCCATTGAAACAAATTATAAAAAAGCTTGACAAACCAAATCATTATGATATGATAGTCGGCTCGCTAGATAGGATAAGTTCTTAACTTAAACTGACTAGCAAAGAGAAATACCCTATATAATCAACTACTGGACGACAGTAGCTTGACACTATTTAAAAGCATAACTAAAGAACAACTTGTGTGGATTTTTGCTGATTCAGAATGCTAAAAAATAAAGTTGACTATCTTTTCTTTTCGGAAAGATTATTAACTATAAAAATTATCATTTAAGACAGCAAGAAAACTCAAAGTTAATTCATTATATGAAACATACGAGAGCGTAATTGCCAGATTAAATGAGCCAAGTTTCGAAGTCTCTTTAAAGGACTTCATGCAAGATTAAACTGAAGAGTTTGATCATGGCTCAGATTGAACGCTGGCGGCAGGCTTAACACATGCAAGTCGAGCGGTAACAGGAGAAGCTTGCTTCTCGCTGACGAGCGGCGGACGGGTGAGTAATACTTAGGAATCTACCTAGTAGTGGGGGATAGCTCGGGGAAACTCGAATTAATACCGCATACGACCTACGGGAGAAAGGGGGCAACTTGTTGCTCTCGCTATTAGATGAGCCTAAGTCGGATTAGCTAGATGGTGGGGTAAAGGCCTACCATGGCGACGATCTGTAGCTGGTCTGAGAGGATGATCAGCCACACCGGGACTGAGACACGGCCCGGACTCCTACGGGAGGCAGCAGTGGGGAATATTGGACAATGGGGGCAACCCTGATCCAGCCATGCCGCGTGTGTGAAGAAGGCCTTTTGGTTGTAAAGCACTTTAAGCAGTGAAGAAGACTCCATGGTTAATACCCATGGACGATGACATTAGCTGCAGAATAAGCACCGGCTAACTCTGTGCCAGCAGCCGCGGTAATACAGAGGGTGCAAGCGTTAATCGGAATTACTGGGCGTAAAGCGAGCGTAGGTGGCTTGATAAGTCAGATGTGAAAGCCCCGGGCTTAACCTGGGAACGGCATCTGATACTGTTAGGCTAGAGTAGGTGAGAGGAAGGTAGAATTCCAGGTGTAGCGGTGAAATGCGTAGAGATCTGGAGGAATACCGATGGCGAAGGCAGCCTTCTGGCATCATACTGACACTGAGGTTCGAAAGCGTGGGTAGCAAACAGGATTAGATACCCTGGTAGTCCACGCCGTAAACGATGTCTACTAGTCGTTGGGTCCCTTGAGGACTTAGTGACGCAGCTAACGCAATAAGTAGACCGCCTGGGGAGTACGGCCGCAAGGTTAAAACTCAAATGAATTGACGGGGGCCCGCACAAGCGGTGGAGCATGTGGTTTAATTCGATGCAACGCGAAGAACCTTACCTGGTCTTGACATATCTAGAATCCTGCAGAGATGCGGGAGTGCCTTCGGGAATTAGAATACAGGTGCTGCATGGCTGTCGTCAGCTCGTGTCGTGAGATGTTGGGTTAAGTCCCGCAACGAGCGCAACCCTTGTCCTTAGTTACCAGCGGTTTGGCCGGGAACTCTAAGGATACTGCCAGTGACAAACTGGAGGAAGGCGGGGACGACGTCAAGTCATCATGGCCCTTACGACCAGGGCTACACACGTGCTACAATGGTAGGTACAGAGGGCAGCTACACAGCGATGTGATGCGAATCTCAAAAAGCCTATCGTAGTCCAGATTGGAGTCTGCAACTCGACTCCATGAAGTAGGAATCGCTAGTAATCGCGGATCAGAATGCCGCGGTGAATACGTTCCCGGGCCTTGTACACACCGCCCGTCACACCATGGGAGTTGATTGCACCAGAAGTGGTTAGCCTAACCTTTTAGGAAGGCGATCACCACGGTGTGGTTGATGACTGGGGTGAAGTCGTAACAAGGTAGCCGTAGGGGAACCTGCGGCTGGATCACCTCCTTATAGACAGCATTCGGTCAGCAAGAATTCACAACAAGTTGTTCTTTAGTTTAAGCTTACGTTTATACAAGCGTAATTTGGGTCTGTAGCTCAGCTGGTTAGAGCACCGTGTTGATAACGCGGGGGTCAGTGGTTCAAGTCCACTTAGACCCACCATTTATATATGGGGCCATAGCTCAGTTGGTAGAGCGCCTGCCTTGCACGCAGGAGGTCAACGGTTCGACTCCGTTTGGCTCCACCACTATAAACGCAGTAAGCTTTGAATGCTAATAAATGAATAGGTATCAAACAGAAACAAGTGATTCCAATATAGCAATATATTATCTGATTACTTCTTTCTGTTTTATACGGAAACTTACTACTCGACGAGAGAGTAAGAACTATTTAAAAACATAGATATGAGTCTGGGTTAGAGTGGCGTGTTCACGCGACACTCTAACCTTAAGAAATCCTCTTTTAACGACATTGTTTGTTATCCCAAAGAGGATTTCTTAAAAAAGTAAAGAGAACTGAATCAAGCGTAAACATAGGTGATATCGTTATCATAATTAGATTGTATGACACTTAGAAGTCGAAAGACTACTTGGGGTTGTATGGTCAAGTAATGAAGCGCACATGGTGGATGCCTTGGCAGTCAGAGGCGATGAAAGACGTGACAGCCTGCGATAAGCTTCGGGGAGGCGGCAATATCCTGTGATCCGGAGATTTCTGAATGGGGAAACCCACCTAGCATAAGCTAGGTATCTTATATTTATATAAGAGGCGAACGAGGGGAAGTGAAACATCTCAGTACCCTTAGGAATAGACATCAATTGAGATTCCCCTAGTAGCGGCGAGCGAACGGGGAGAAGCCGATTAGTACTAATGTAGAAGAACAGCGTGGGAAAGCTGACCGTAGTAGGTGATAGTCCTGTATTCGAAACATTAGCACTAACATATTAAGTAGAGCGGGGCACGAGAAATCCTGTTTGAAGATGGGGGGACCATCCTCCAAGGCTAAATACTCCTGACTGACCGATAGTGAACCAGTACCGTGAGGGAAAGGCGAAAAGAACCCCTGTGAGGGGAGTGAAATAGAACCTGAAACCGTGTGCGTACAAGCAGTGGGAGCCTTAATTTATTAGGGTGACCGCGTACCTTTTGTATAATGGGTCAGCGACTTATATTCTGTAGCAAGGTTAACCGTTTAGGGGAGCCGTAGGGAAACCGAGTCTTAATAGGGCGATTAGTTGCAGGGTATAGACCCGAAACCGAGTGATCTATCCATGAGCAGGTTGAAAGTGCCGTAACAGGCACCGGAGGACCGAACCCACTGTCGTTGAAAAGCCAGGGGATGACTTGTGGATAGGGGTGAAAGGCTAATCAAACTCGGTGATAGCTGGTTCTCCCCGAAAGCTATTTAGGTAGCGCCTCGGACGAACACCATTGGGGGTAGAGCACTGTTTCGGCTAGGGGGTCATACCGACTTACCAAACCGATGCAAACTCCGAATACCGATGAGTGATATCCGGGAGACACACAGTGGGTGCTAACGTCCATTGTGGAGAGGGAAACAACCCAGACCGCCAGCTAAGGCCCCAAATTCCTAGTTAAGTGGGAAACGAGGTGGGAAGGCATAGACAGCTAGGAGGTTGGCTTAGAAGCAGCCATCCTTTAAAGAAAGCGTAATAGCTCACTAGTCGAGTCGGCCCGCGCGGAAGATGTAACGGGGCTCAAACTAGGAGCCGAAGCTGCGGATTTGAATTTGTTTTCAAGTGGTAGGGGAGCGTTGTGTAAGCCTGTGAAGGTGTGTTGTAAAGCATGCTGGAGGTATCACAAGAGCGAATGCTGACGTGAGTAACGATAATGCGAGTGAAAAGCTCGCACGCCGGAAGATCAAGGGTTCCAGTCCAACGTTAATCGGGGCTGGGTGAGTCGACCCCTAAGGCGAGGCCGAAAGGCGTAGTCGATGGGAAATCGGTTAATATTCCGATACTTGTTTATAATGCGATGGAGGGACGGAGTAGGTTATGTCAGCCTGGCGTTGGTTGTCCAGGTGAAAGGATGTAGGCTTACAGTTTAGGCAAATCCGGACTGTAATACGGCTGAGATCTGATAGCAAGCGGTACTTGTACCGTGAAGTGGCAAATACCATGCTTCCAGGAAAAGCTTCTAAGCAATAGTTATAAACGAATCGTACCCTAAACCGACACAGGTGATCAGGTAGAGAATACCAAGGCGCTTGAGAGAACTCTGCTGAAGGAACTAGGCAAAATGGTACCGTAACTTCGGGAGAAGGTACGCTGCCGATGGTGATAGGACTTGCTCCTTGAGCTGTTGGCAGTCGCAGATACCAGGCTGCTGCAACTGTTTATTAAAAACACAGCACTCTGCAAACACGAAAGTGGACGTATAGGGTGTGATGTCTGCCCGGTGCTGGAAGGTTAATTGATGGGGTTAGCGTATGCGAAGCTCTTGATCGAAGCCCCAGTAAACGGCGGCCGTAACTATAACGGTCCTAAGGTAGCGAAATTCCTTGTCGGGTAAGTTCCGACCTGCACGAATGACATAATGATGGCAGCGCTGTCTCCAGCAGAGACTCAGTGAAATCGAAATCGCAGTGAAGATGCTGTGTACCCGCGGCTAGACGGAAAGACCCCGTGAACCTTTACTACAGCTTTACATTGAACTTTGACCTGACTTGTGCAGGATAGGTGGGAGGCTTTGAAGCCGAGACGCTAGTCTTGGTGGAGCCATCCTTGAAATACCACCCTGGTCATGTCGGGGTTCTAACTCAGGTATAACAATACCGAGGACAATGTATGGTGGGTAGTTTGACTGGGGCGGTCTCCTCCTAAAGAGTAACGGAGGAGTACGAAGGTGCGCTCAGAACGGTCGGAAATCGTTCATAGAGTATAAAGGCAAAAGCGCGCTTAACTGCGAGACCCACAAGTCGAGCAGGTACGAAAGTAGGTCTTAGTGATCCGGTGGTTCTGTATGGAAGGGCCATCGCTCAACGGATAAAAGGTACTCTGGGGATAACAGGCTGATACCGCCCAAGAGTTCATATCGACGGCGGTGTTTGGCACCTCGATGTCGGCTCATCTCATCCTAGGGCTGAAGCAGGTCCTAAGGGTATGGCTGTTCGCCATTTAAAGAGGTACGCGAGCTGGGTTTAGAACGTCGTGAGACAGTTCGGTCCCTATCTACCGTGGGCGTTGGAAATTTGAGAGGATCTGCTCCTAGTACGAGAGGACCAGAGTGGACGAACCACTGGTGTTCGGGTTGTCATGCCAATGGCATTGCCCGGTAGCTACGTTCGGATGGGATAACCGCTGAAAGCATCTAAGCGGGAAGCCCACCTCAAGATTAGATTTCCCTAAAGAGCCGTTCAAGACTAGGACGTTGATAGGCAGGGTGTGGAAGCACAGCGATGTGTGTAGCTAACCTGTACTAATTGCTCGTTTGGCTTGACCATACAACACCCAAGTGGTTTGTATCAAGTCTAATTATTTCGATATCACCTTAATCCTTGATTCAGTTGGATTAAGATGACACTAGTCATTAAAACACACAGACTCATATCTAACCCCCTTTGCTGACGACAATAGCATGATGGCACCACCTGATCCCTTCCCGAACTCAGAAGTGAAACATCATCGCGCCAATGGTAGTGTGGCTCCGGCCATGTGAGAGTAGGTCATCGTCAGCTCTCTATT
>NZ_JACSQR010000005.1:0-110981 GCF_014836505.1 Psychrobacter communis | reverse complement strand
CAGTTTCCCCATAACTTGCTCTCTATATTATAGATATAATCTATCTATTATAGTAATAAATAGGTAGGTTTGTATATGTTTTATTTAACTGTTTGCAACCCTGCTAAACCAATCCATGCACTTTCCATTCTACTTTCCTCATAAAGCCTAACAGTAGACTATAGTATAAGAGTATTAAATCACTCAAAATTTAGTAACCTAAATATAAGTTTACAGCATAAAAAAGACCTTGCCACATTACATGACAAGATCTTTTATTTACCCAAAAAAATCTAAATTAAGAAGGATGCACCATATCCGCAGGGGTTACCCACTCATCAAACTGCGCTTCAGTTAACAGCTCCAATTCAACCGCCACTTGCTTCAAAGTTTTGTTTTCTTTATAAGCAGTCTTAGCAATTTTTGCTGCGTTTTCATAACCAACATGACGGTTCAAAGCAGTCACTAGCATTAATGAATTATGCAAGAAGTCATCGATTTTGTCTTTGACTGGCTCGATACCAACCGCACAATTTTCGTTAAAGCTGTTGCAAGCGTCACCCAATAGCTTGATAGATTGCAATAAGTTAAAGGCAATCACTGGCTTATAAACGTTAAGCTCAAAGTTACCTGACGCGCCAGCCATGCTGATAGTGACATCGTTACCCATGACTTGAGCGACGACCATGGTCATTGCTTCTGACTGAGTTGGGTTTACTTTACCCGGCATGATAGATGAGCCTGGCTCATTTTCTGGAATCGTCAATTCGCCCAAACCACAGCGAGGACCTGATGCCAACCAACGGACGTCATTAGCGATTTTATTTAGGCTGCCAGCTAGCGTTTTGAGTGCGCCTGAAGCAAACACTTCGGCATCACGAGCGGCTAGTGCTTCAAATTTATTTGGTGAGGTGACAAACGGTAAGCCTGTTAATTCAGCCAATTGCTCAGCAGCTTTTACCGCATAATCAGGGTGAGCGTTTAGACCTGTACCAACCGCTGTGCCGCCTAGTGGCAATTCATATAGACCTTGTAGCGCGTTATCGATACGAGTTAATGAATGGTCAAGTTGGCTGACATAACCGCTGAATTCTTGACCTAGGGTCAAAGGCGTCGCGTCTTGCAAATGCGTACGACCGATTTTAACGATACTATCGAATTCTTTGGCTTTGGCATCTAGCGTATCGCGTAGTGCTTTTACCGCTGGGATAAGCAAGCTGTTAATCTGACGGGCAGCCGCCACACGAATCGCGGTTGGGAAGCTGTCGTTGGTAGACTGTGCATGGTTAACATGGTCATTCGGGTGAATCGGCGTGTAGCTGCCGCGCGCGTTCCCTGCGATTTCGTTGGCACGATTTGCCAATACTTCGTTCATGTTCATGTTTGATTGGGTACCAGAACCTGTCTGCCATACTACGAGTGGGAACTGATCCGTTAAACCACCGTTGATAACTTCATCAGCAGCTTGCACGATTAAATCGCGCTTATCGCCTTCGATACGCTCAAGGCTAGCATTGGTAATGGCAGCGGCTTTTTTCACTAGCGCCATTGCTTCAATCATCGGACGTGGCAATGTCTCGCCACCAATTTTAAAGTTCTCGCGGCTACGCTGAGTTTGCGCACCCCAATAAGCGTCAGCTGGGACTTCCACGTTGCCCATGGTATCTTTTTCGGTACGAGTTGCCTGATTCTGTGTCGACATAACTACCCTCTTTGATGGTTTGTTGTATAGCTGCTTTGAAAAAAGTGCAACACACGCTGCACATAAAGGAAAATACGATGTAAAGTGGCGTTATGATAGCATGACTTATCACAAATTTCTCCAAGTCCGTGAGGCTAACTGATGTCTAAAAACACCGGCCAACAACATTCTGCTACTGAATTATCTAACTCATTACCTGAGTTATCGCCTGATGACGCTCACTCGAAAAAGGAGGTTAAAGTCGCTGATAGCTTAAGTAATCCGCCACGACGACAATTTGCCCGCCAGCGTCGGCAATTAACAGCTGGCGAGCGTAGACAGTATGCGCGTATGGCAAGTTTGCATTTAATCAAGTTGCAACAGCGCTTACCGCCGC
The DNA here is from genome assembly GCF_014836505.1 of Psychrobacter communis. Lineage (NCBI taxonomy): Bacteria > Pseudomonadati > Pseudomonadota > Gammaproteobacteria > Moraxellales > Moraxellaceae > Psychrobacter > Psychrobacter communis. The sequence continues at coordinate 108,924 of NZ_JACSQR010000005.1, read as the reverse complement.
ATGCAAAGATTGGCTTATATTATGATGGCTTTGGTGAGCTACCCACTCAGCCACTGTTGAAATGGTGTCGACGCTTAGGCTATTTACCTTATCTGCCGGTGGTTGGTTCGCTCGGTCGTACTAGAAATGGTAATGTGGATAAACGGCTGCGCTTTGTACCTATTTATCAGTCGAAACTGCTGAATATACCGACGCGCATTCATAGCTTAGGGATGAAGCAAAATCACCATCGCAGGTTACTTTGGGCACGAGAGTTGGATGTGATTATCTGTCCATTAGTCGCAGTTGACAAAAACGGCAATCGCATGGGTATGGGTGGTGGCTTTTATGATACTACGCTTGCTAAGAGCTACCAATCAGGCGCAAAAAAGCCATTAAAAGTAGGCTGGTGTTATGATTTCCAAGTGGTTGAGCAGCTTGAGCGCCAAGCGTGGGATGTGCCTTTAGATGGTTTGATTACGCCAAGTGGCTTGAGGTGGTTTTGATGACTAATAATAAAACCCCTGATGACAAGTCTAGTGCCGAGAATGTTGAGCAACATTTGGGACAATTAGAAAAAACAGAAGTCACTAGAGAGCAGTTATCTTACAGTCAAGAGCAGCCCTTTAGTTCTGATGAATTGCGAATGCTTATCAATGAAGAACGCTTAAATGAATTACTGGCTGACAGTGATGCTTTTTTGGTTAGTCTAAGTGGTGAGATTGAGGATTTTGAAGATAAAAATAAAGACCCATAAAGGATTTACAAAGACAATAATGAGCTACTTTTGCTCAAAACCACTAAGGGTAGTTTTTACTATCTTGTGGATCATTTTCGTCGGTCTTATTATCACGTTAGGTTTTAGCACAAATCCCTATTTACTTCACGTTCAGAATATTCCTCCTCCGCATCTCTATCCTATAGAATTAGTCGTTATATTAATAATGGCGATGCTGTTTCACTTAAGCCTACTGGTAACTATGGATGTATATATGGATAGTCGCTGGAAGTTCTTCGCTATGCTGTTGACTAGCATTTTATTTTTATTTGGTTTCGGTATGATGGCGATGCATGCACCGCCGTCATTAGGTGGGATGATTTTTTGGACATTCCTGTCATCTTTACTATTTTTATTGCTTTGCTTTCGGCAGGTCTGTTTATTTTTTTTAAGACGATTTTTTTTGTAGAGAATCAGTTTAATAACAAGGTAATTGACATTTTAAAGCTGGGTTAAAAACCCAGCTTATACCAAACTCTACTTAACTTTGATAGCTTTACAACACCATCGCCGCAATCCAACCAAATACCAATAACGGAATATTGTAATGGATAAAGGTCGGCACCACACTGTCTTTGATATGGTCGTGCTGGCCATCAACGTTTAGGCCAGAGGTTGGTCCAAGCGTCGAGTCTGACGCAGGCGAACCGGCATCACCAAGCGCGCCAGCTGTACCAATAATCGCCACGGTTGCTAAAGGTGAGAACCCTAAAGAGATACATAGTGGTACATAAATCGCCGCCAAAATAGGAATAGTTGAAAAAGACGAACCAATACCCATGGTCACAATCAAGCCAATCAATAGCATAATAAATGCAGCCATTGCTTTATTACCCGCAAACAATGACGCCGCGCCATCAACCAACGGCTGTATTTGCTCGGTCGCTTTCATGACTTCGGCAAAGCCTTGGGCGGTAATCATAATAAAGCCAATCATCGCCATCAGCTTGATACCATCATTAAAGACCGTATCGGCGTCACGCCATTTGACCACGCCGGTTGCCATAAAGACGCCAAAACCAAACATTGAGCCGAGTAATAATGAATCGGTATAGAGCTGTACGACAAAGGCTGTGACGATAGCAATTAGCGCGACGATGGTTTTCATTTTACTTTGCGTTTGGGCATCGGCAGCTGTTTTGCTTAAAGCGTCTTTTTCTACTACCGCATCGCGAGCTTGTTTATCGATGGCTAGCTGCTGATACTGACGCGGCTTACGATAGCTGATAAATACCGCCACTAGCAAACCAACAAGCATACCCAGCGCTGGAATCGCCATAGCTTTGGTGACCGAAATATTCGATACATCAATACCGGCTTCACCGACGTTTTTAAGCATGATTTGATTAAGATAAATATCGCCAAAGCCATAAGGGATAAACATATACGTGGTCACAAGACCAAAAGTAATCAGACAGGCAATCAGGCGTCTATCGATTTGCATACGGTTAAAGGCAAGCAATAAAGGCGGTACAAGCAGAGGAATAAAGGCGATATGAATCGGGATTAAGTTTTGGCTAAAGCAGCTCATGGTGACGAGCCCTGCAAACAGCATGTATTTAATCATGCCACTGGTGCCACCGGCATCAATGCGTTTAATCACCGCCCCTGCCAAAGATTGCGGTAAGCCCGAATGCGCAATCGCTACCGCGAAAGCGCCCAATAAGGCATAAGACAACGCAATTTGCGCGCCATTACGGATACCTTCTTGAAAGGCATTTAAGGTATCGGTCATACCAAGACCCGCAATCAGCCCACCTGCCAGCGCCCCGATTAATAAACTGAGTACCACGTGTACCCGCGCTAAAGACAGCCCTAGCATGATGACTACCGCTAGTAGCACCGCATTGATGGTCATATTCTCGCCCCTTACCCTATGTTTTTTGGTCCGCTATTGACTATTGGCACATTGCCGACCTATTTATTTCGCCCTAGCGTTTTAACTCACACGTTAACCCATATAGTTGCTATTTGAACGGAGCGGTTAAGACGCGCGTCATTTTACCTGATTTTAGCTATAAATCCCACGCGCAAAACTTAGCAGACAGGAGCGACCCTGCAAATAAAGACGCAATATTGTCATGACTGCTCGTCATATAGCCTTGCAATTTCATTTAGCAACACCATTTATCTAAACATGAACCACTAACTTGACTTTACAAGTCTGGTGAACGAGGAAGAATATATGAGTGAACATAAAATTGCCCAAGACAATATCGACATCGATGTCGACGTTTCATCTAACGTTGCTGATGATAAGGCGCTAAATACTTCATCTGACGATACCTTAGAAAACGTCTCGGCGTCTAAAACTATTCAGGACAGCGCTAAAGACATCGAAGCTGAAAGCGTTAAGGTAAAAGACGGTGAAGAGAGTTATCTGCCGCTACTAGCATTGCGTGATGTGGTTGTCTATCCGCATATGCAAATTGCTTTATTTGTCGGCCGTGCGCCGTCGGTAAAAGCCGTTGAATTGGCACAAGCTGAATACGGCAATAAAGTATTGGTCGTGGCGCAAAAAGACTCGCTAACCGAAGATATTGATCAAGATAACTTGTATCAGTACGGAACGGTGTGCCGCATCGTCAGCACTATGCCGCATGATAGCGATGAGAATTGCATCAAAGTATTGATTGAAGGTCAATACCGTGCGCGCGTTGATAATATTGAAAATCACGACGAGCTATTGATGGCAAGCTTTACGCGTGCTGATCTCGATATCAGCATGAGTGAGAGCCAACAAAAAAACACCATTCAGGCCTTAACGACGTTATTTGAAGGCTATGCCGATGCTCGTCTGCGTAATGCTCGTGAGCTAACTCGCGTGGCAAAACGCATCGATGATTTGCTTGAGCTGGTGTATTTTATCTCAACCCGTGTGTCGATGGATTTGGATATTAAGCAGTCGTTCTTAGAAGAAGACGATATCAAAACCCACATCAATACCTTGACCGAATATCTCGTTAAACAAAGCGCTGAGCAAAATATCGAGCAAGATATCCAAGATGCCGTTCGTCAGCAAATGGAAGACAATCAGCGCGAGTACTTCTTAAATGAGAAGATGAAAGCCATCAAAAACGAGCTGTCAGATATGAATGATGGCGCTTTCGATGAAGATGATGTCGCTGAGCTTGAGCAGCGTTTAGAAGATGCTGACTTGCCAGAAGATGTGCGCAAAAAAGCCGAGCAAGAGCTGAAAAAACTTAAAATGATGCCGCCTGCATCGAGTGAATCATCAGTGGTGCGCAATTATATTGAATGGATTTTGGATACGCCGTGGAATGCGACGACCAAAGTGTCTATCAATTTAGATAAAGCGAAAACCGTCTTAGACGAAGACCATTATGGCTTGCAAGATGTGAAAGACCGCATCCTAGAATACCTCGCCGTACAATCGCGGGTGAAAAAACTGCGCGGTCCGATTCTTTGTTTAGTCGGTCCTCCGGGTGTCGGTAAAACCTCGTTGGGTGAGTCAATTGCGCGCGCCACGGGTCGTAAGTTTGTACGTATGGCACTTGGTGGCGTCCGCGATGAAGCAGAAATTCGTGGTCATCGCCGTACTTATATCGGTGCTATGCCGGGTAAAATCGTCCAGTCATTGGCAAAAGTCGAAGTCAAAAACCCGCTATTTTTATTGGATGAAATCGATAAGATGGCGCAAGACTTCCGCGGCGATCCAGCATCTGCCTTGCTTGAAGTGCTAGATCCATCACAGAACGATACCTTTAACGACCATTATTTGGATATGGACTTAGACTTATCACAAGTGATGTTTATCTGTACTGCCAACAGCATGGATATTCCACCTGCCCTGCTTGACCGTATGGAAGTCATTCGTCTACCGGGTTATACCGAAGAAGAAAAGGTCAATATCGCGCAGAAATATCTCGTGCCGAAAGCGATTAAAAATAATGGCCTTAAAGAAGGTGAAATTGAAATCGTTGAAGCGGCATTGCACAGCATCGTGCGTAGCTATACGCGTGAAGCAGGTGTGCGTAACCTTGAGCGTGAAGTCAATAAAATCTGCCGCAAAGTGGTTCGCGGTTCGGTTGAAACCCATGGTGCACGTGCTCCGAAAAAAGCCGAACGCGAGCTGGTAGTAGTCGATGACAAAAACATCGATGACTATCTAGGCGTCCATCAGTACGATTATGGTCTGGCAGAAGAAGAGCCTGAGATTGGTCGCGTGACTGGGCTTGCTTGGACACAAGTCGGTGGCGAGCTACTAACCATCGAAGCGGTGGCGATGAAAGGTAAAGGCGAGCTGAGCTTTACAGGGTCACTCGGCGATGTAATGAAAGAGTCGATTCGTGCTGCCATGAGCGTAGTACGTGCCCGCGGTGACAGCTTAGGGATTGATTACGAGACCTTTAAAACTACTGACGTCCACGTGCATATGCCAGAAGGCGCGACCCCGAAAGACGGTCCATCGGCTGGTGGTGCGCTCACGACAGCGCTGGTCTCTGCCTTGACGGGCATTGCCATTCGTCCAGATATTGCGATGACAGGCGAGATTACCTTGCGCGGTAAAATCCTACGTATCGGTGGTCTCAAAGAGAAGCTGCTAGCTGCGCATCGCGGTGGCATCAAGCACGTCTTGATTCCAGCGACCAACGAGCGTGACTTGGCCGATATCCCTGATAATGTCAAAGAAGGATTGACCATCCAACCAGTGGCCACGATTGATGAGATATTAAAAGTAGCATTGGTGAGTATGCCAGTGCCGCTTAAGCCTGCGAAAGTGACGGTTGATAAAACCTCAAGCAAGGCGCTGCATAACTAATCTGATTAGTTACTAATCCAGTCTTATAAATCAAAAAGCCGCTCATCGTCATGATGGGCGGCTTTTTTTTGGCAATAATAAAAAACAATCTGGTCAAAACCCTATGCTATATTTTATACAAATGTTTATTAATTAGGAAAGTACAATGTTAAATCATTTAAGGGTGTCTCTAGTTGTAATAAGCACATTACTACCCCTCGCTTTATTAGGCTGCCAAACCAACAGCCTTAATCATTCAGCACAAACCAGTACCGTTATCGACGATAAAAACTGGTCAGCCTCTACGCCCAAACCTAGACTTTTGCAAACGATTACCAAATACGAGTGGCAACTGACACACGTAACTGATGAAAACGGTCAAACTCAGTCCTTTAATCATAAACCACCTTTGATAATGCAAGTCCGCCCCGATACTTTATTATTTGAAGAAGGCTGTCATCGTTATCAGGGTTCTTTTAAGGCTATGCGTCCCTTGCCTTATCCCTACTCATTGCCTGACATAAGAGACTTACCTGATAATTGTATAGCTATTTCTCATTCGGGCAGTGACTTAAATAAGGGCGACATTCAACGAGCTTTAGAAATTGTATTTGCGCCTTACTCAGATTCATATTTTAGGTTTGATCCTGTACTGCCTTCATCGCCACTCTTTTCTAAAAAAGCATCGAAACAACTGGCTTTAACGACCGATAAAGGCAAAATGTTCATTTTTTCTGGCACTGCTATGCCTAAACGAGCCGTCTCTGGACTAACCATTACTAATGAAATATTAGAGCGCTATCAATGGCATCTTATTAGTGCTACTGACCATACCAATAGACCTATTAGCCAATTAAACCATCCAAACGTACCTATTACTGCAAGCTTTGATATTGACTCATATAATCATAGCGATTATCAACAAGGGGCTTTTAGTCAAAGCGTTGGGTTTTTTACGGGATGTAACGGCGTTGGTGGGTCTTACGCGCTCTCCACTAATCAAACCTTATTGATTGGCGCTTCTCCTTCAACCTTGATGGGATGCGGTGATTTAATTAATGGGGTTGAAGATTATCTTGATCGCATTATGCACAACAGTTCTAGTCAACTAACCCTGACCCACCCAGATATTACATCGATATCTAATATTTCTAGCGTACCTATACCTGGCTACCTACTCACTCAAGAGCTAGATTCTGGCGAAACGCTTATCTGGAAGAATGAAATAAAGAAAACACCTTAGCCCCTATTCATTTTCATATTTTTTAAAAAGGATTTTACAATGCTCCTGCCAACTATAAAGCGCTCATTAACTATTATCAGCTTGTCTGTAGCAGTGGGATTAATGGGTTGCCAGTCTGCGCCATTGAATAGTATCCAGCAGACCACTATCGTCAACGCACCTGTTATTAAAGATAAATCTAACTTTACTGACGAGATAGTAATTAAAGAATCACAAGTAATGCAATGGGTAGCTCACTATGACTGGCAATTGGCGCAAGTAATTCATCAAAACGGTAACATAGTCGATATCGAAAATTTCGCACCGATTACCTTAGCAATAGAACCCAGTTCAATAAGTCTGCATCAAGGCTGTGAGCATTATAGAATGGATTTTCATGCGCTGTCCGCGCCGCCTTATCCCTATTATTCTCATCTTACTAAAGTACCCACAACTTGTCATGACGACAATAATACTGATACTGCAATTAAAGAGGATAATAGTATTCAATCGTTATTTGTTAAGTACGCACCTGTTAGGCTTAATTTTGAGTTATTGCCAACTTCACATTTAGCATCACAATCAGCGCCAGTCGCTATACAAGCTGCCCCTAAACGTTTGGCACTTAATATCGAAAATGGTAATCGCTTAATTTTTATAGGTTCAACTAAAGCATTGGCAACTCCCGCTGGATTGCCCATTACTAACGAGTTATTAGAGCAGTATCATTGGACGCTGGTGAGTGCCGTCAGTAATACTTATGATGCAAAAGGGGAATTAACTAGAAAACCTTTGGGCAATTTTTATCACCCAGATCATCCTATTTCAGCGAGCTTTGAAAGTTGGCCTAACAATCAGTACGCATCCTTTAGCTCAGGCTGTAACGGCGCGCGCGCGCCTTATTTTTTACTCAATGATAATACTTTCAAAGTCGGCACTATTATTAGTACTGTAATGGGCTGCGGTGAGACAGGCAATAGAATCGAGTCCGCTTTGTTTGATTTGATGCGTGATAGCAGCAGCCAGCTAACATTAAGCTTACAACCCTCACAGCCAACATCGCCAACATCACCAACAGCAGATAATCAGACCGATATGCCTCGTTATAATTTATTGCAAACGATGGCAACAGGCGAAACCTTAGTTTGGCAAAACGAAGTAAAGAAAACGCTGTAAACCTTTTTCAAACGCATACGTTATTTACATTTATTAACCGATTGTTGCGCATTTAATGAATAGTTATATTTAAACCTTGGCTATACTGATTGCGACATTAAGCAATGTTTGAGTATTTTAATAAAACAATAGACATTCATCACAACAAATAAATATAAATGGAGATAATAATGAATAAGACGATGCTTGCAAGTGCCCTGTTATGTGGTTCAGCTCTAGCGATGACAGGTTGCCAAACCGTCAAAGGTCAAATGCAAACGGGCAATCCACTTAACCAACCTGCGTTAAAATCTACGATCAATGCAGTCGCTGGTAATAAAAATGAAGTGGGTCAAGTATTCCTACGCCCAGTAGATGGCGGTGTCCAAGTTTATGGTAAGCTCATGAACCTGCAGCCTGGTAAAACTGTGGCATTGCACATTCATGAAACGGGTAGCTGCGGCGATATGGGTAAAGCGGCTGGTGGTCACTTTAATCCAGATAAAAAACCGCATTCTCATCCTGATGATATGAATGGTCATGCGGGCGACTTGCCGAACTTAACCGCCGATGCGAATGGCGTTGCTACTATCAACTATGTGAATAAGAAAATCTCTGCCGCTGATGCAGGTAAATACAGTGTTAACCGTCTAGCCTTTATCGTCCATAGCGGTGCTGATGATTATAAGAGCCAGCCTGCTGGTAACGCAGGCGATCGCGTTGCTTGCGGTATCATCGAAAAGAACTGATAGCCCAAAAGTTAATAGCAAAAAACCTCTTAGATTATCTAAGAGGTTTTTTATGGTTTAAAGATAAGGTGATTAAAGAGGTTTACTCTTCTACCCATTCACCATTACGCCAGTACACACCCCAGCGCGTGGCTTTGCCGTTTTTCTCAGAGCCGATATACTGCTCTTTTTTCTTCCGCGACCAGCGCAAAATGGTTGGATTGCCATCAGGGTCTTCGTCTGGACCTGCGAACAGATACTGGAACTTATCTTCCATTTTATCTTTGATTTCGCGTAACTCAGCAAGCTTTGGCGCACGTGTTTCGCGTACTTTCGGGAACTTAGATGCTGCTAAGAACATCCCAGCCGCGCCCTCACGCAAGATAAAGTAATCATCATGCTTGGTCGATTTCAGCTCTGGCAAATGGATAGGATCCATACGCGGCGGCGCTGCTTCACCGGTTTTAAGTACTTTGCGGGTATTGTCACATTTTTGACACGCAAAGTAAGGACCAAAACGCCCGGTTTTTAGCTCCATCTGCCCATCACATTTATTACAATCGATGGTTGGAGCATCTGAGCCCGGTACTTCAAACTTACCTTCTTCTAAGATATAACCGTCACAATCAGGGTTATTACCGCAGATATGTAGCTTAAGACCCCCATCAACGATATAGCCGTTCATGGCCGTACCGCATTTCGGACAGCGTTTCTTTTCCATCAAATCTTTAACTTCAGCCGCTTCATCATCGCTGTCGCTATCATCAAGATTGGCAAACGCTTCGACTGGCATTAAGTTCTTAGTGCCTTTACAGCGCTCTTTTGGTGGTAAGTTATAGCCAGTACAACCTAAGAACACACCCGTTGAACCGGTACGCAGCTGCATCGGACGATCACAAATATCGCAATGTACATCTGGCACATCGGTTGGATCATTCGGGCGCATACCGTCTTTTTCTTTGGCACGATCTAGGGTTGTTTTAAAGTCGCCATAAAAGTTATCGAGGACATCTTTCCAGTCGGTATCACCTTCAGCGACATGGTCAAGCTTGTCTTCTAATGCAGCGGTAAAGGTATAATCCATCAAATCTGGGAAACTGGCGGTCAATCTGTCGGTGACGATATCGCCCATTTTTTCAGCAAATAAACGTTTGTTTTCAAGCTTCACGTAACCGCGATCTTGAATGGTTGAGATGATAGACGCATAAGTCGAAGGTCGACCGATGCCTTTTTTCTCAAGCTCTTTGACAAGGCTTGCCTCTGTGTAACGCGGTGGCGGCTTGGTAAAGTGTTGACTCGGATCGAGCTTATCGAGCGTTAACTTATCACCTTGTTTGACATCAGGTAATAAAGTATCGTCAGTCTTCGCTGGTGGCATAACTTTAGTAAAGCCATCAAACACTAGGGTGCGACCGCGTGCTTTTAGCTCGACATCGCCGGCAGCGACAAATAGATTCACGGATAAGTATTTCGCAGGCGTCATCTGACAAGCGACAAACTGACGCCAAATCAGCTCATATAGACGAATGGCATCACGCTCAACGCCTTTTAACTGCGTCGATTTCATATTGACGTTAGACGGACGAATCGCCTCATGCGCCTCTTGTGCGCCTTGCTTATTGCCATAGAAGTTTGGCTTTTCTGGCACGTATTTGTTGCCATAACTGTCTTCGATATAGCCACGTACGGCGGCTAATGCATCACCAGACAAGAAAGTCGAATCGGTACGCATATAAGTAATATGACCAGCTTCGTATAAACGCTGCGCCAAAATCATGGTTTTCTTAACTGAAAAGCCCAAGCGCGTACTGGCAGCTTGCTGCAATGTCGAGGTGATAAACGGCGCACTCGGACGCGACTGCGTTGGCTTCTCTTCGCGCTCTTTCACGATAAAGTCGTTTGAATTAAGAACTTCTAGGACTTTATCGGTCTGCTCTTTATTAACAAGCTTTAGCGTTTTGCCGTCTTGCTTGGTTGCCTCTAGACGAATCGCAATGTGCTCAGCGTCTGCCGCTTTCTTGGCTTTACTATCAGCAACATGAGTATCGGCGTGAATCTGCCAGTATTCTTCTGGAATAAAGGCGCGAATCTCATGTTCACGCTCGACGACCAAACGCATGGCGACCGACTGCACGCGACCAGCTGACAGACCGCGAGCGACTTTTTGCCAAAGTAGCGGCGATACCATAAAACCAACGACGCGGTCTAAAAAGCGGCGCGCTTGCTGCGCATTCACACGGTCAATATCAAGTTTTGATGGTTGCTTAAAGGCATTTTGGATAGCAGATTTGGTAATCTCATTAAAGACTACGCGCTCATACTTGCTATCTGCACCGCCGATAACTTCTTTTAGGTGCCAGGCAATTGCTTCCCCTTCTCTATCCATATCCGTTGCGAGATAGATTTTGTCAGCGTCTTTGGCTAAAGCTTTCAGCTCTTTGATGACTTTGGTCTTGTTAGGCAATACTTCATAGACTGCCGCCCAGTCATGCTCAGGATCAACACCCATGCGACGTACCAATGCTTGCTGTGCTTTTTCTTCTTTGCTCAGTTTGTCATCTTTTTTGGTAGCAGCAGCTTTTTTGGTACTTTTACTGGCACTAACCGGTAAATCACGGACGTGACCGATACTTGAGCGTACGACAAAGTCATCGCCTAAGTATTTGTTAATGGTTTTTGCCTTGGCGGGTGATTCTACAATCACCAGAGACTTGCCCTTTTTTGGGCTGTCAGCAGATGCTGAGCTTTTTTTGGTTGTGGTTTTTGCCATATGTGACGACACCATAATATAAGTAGATTAAAAGTAAGGTTTAATTCAGCAGCATGGCAATTTATGGTAGCTAGTTATCATAGCCTTGCGGTTTATTGTAGTAGTAGCTGCCAATAGAAACGGTTATAAAACAAACAATAACCATAATACAAAGAGTCAGTTATAAAGACGTTACACTGCTAAGTATTACACTGTCAACTGAAAATGACTGCGAGTTTGCCAAAAGTGCTTGCATATTGCCCTTTAATGGAGACGAAAAATTGCTTTACCAGCTTTAAGATTTTTTCTGCATTTGTAATGCCCATTTTTCTAGGTTTTCTTTCAGTGCCAGCAAATCAGCCTCAATCAATTTTTGCTGATAGGCAGGATTGGTTGATGGACGCACATAGGCGATATCTTCCCAATAAATAACGATGCTATTGGCTTTGGTTAATAGTCCTTTGACAAATGGCTCAATACTAACAGGCAAATCAATTGGCATCTTATCCAGACTAAAATTGGGCTTTTTGATATCCGTTTTGGTATTATTTTGGCTGGAACGAATGGCACTCGGGATAGTCAGCTTGGTATCTTTTGTGGAGGTATCGACAAAACGGCTATCTGGTCGCCACTGTCCATCAATCACTTGATATCGCGTATGCGGCAGTTGCATATCGTCTAGCACTAGGCAGTATTGTCCTAGCATCCCGCGACCATATTCGTTGTCTTTACCTTTAATCCAATCAGGGCAGCTCACAAGCTTTGGATTCAGTTGCAAGCGGCGCGCAGTCATACGCAGCTTGTCCAAACGCTGATCGATACCGTTAGGTTTGAGCGCCATCATACTCCCTAATACGAATAGTACAATGATAACGCCTATTAACATTCCCATAATGGTCTGACCTTTTGACTGAATGAATGCGGTGCTAAAAAACAAAAACAGTGCCAACAATGCAATGGCTACGATTGATACAGATAACCGTCTTGATTAAAACCTGTCAATAAACAGACGCCTATAATGAGCGCAAAATATTAAAAATCAAGCAGAATGTCTTTACCAAACCTCAAGCCTGAATCACATTGCTTGAGAAAACGCTACTATATATACCTATATATCAGATACTTATCTAAACCAAAAACAAGCATGATAACGAGATACAAAAAGTGAATGCCACTAAAAAGTGCTATGATAAACCATAATTTTAAACGCGCGCAGGTTTATTATGAATTATCTTATTAAGCTAAACTCATCGATAGCTGATTTCGCTGGTAAAGCTGCTCGTCAGCTTGTGAGTAAATCAGGTATCGCTGTCTCTCTGATGGGCGCTACCTTATTGGCCATATCAGGCTGTGCAACGACGCAAAGCCTCACGCCGCAGCAGTGTCAAACCAGTAACTGGCAGGAAGTCGGCTATGTCGATGGACTTCACGGGCGCTCGGGTGCTTACTTTGGCAATTATACCAATCAATGTGCAAGTGTCGTTGGCGCAACGCCAAACCGCATATTGTGGGAGCAAGGTCGTCAGCAAGGACTAAAAAACTACTGTACCGAGCTCAATGCCTATAAACTTGGCCGCGAAGGTTATGATTGGCAGCCTGTTTGTCCGCTCGAAGGCATCGAAAAGCTTGAGGAAGCCTACGCACAAGGACGCTACTATTATATACGTCAGCGCGACCTTGACTATCTGCGCTCACCGTATCCATTCGGTTATGGACCTGGACGCTTTGGCTACGGTTATCGCCCGTTTGGTTATGGTTGGTAATTACTATGATTAATGGTCGCTATCCAGTCAAAACATCCTGAAAACGCGACGGTATTGCTGATATCAATTTTTGTAGCCTCTGTCTGCGTAGGCACAGCAAACAAGAAAAATTGATATCAGCAGCGCGTGATGTATCGATATGACTTTTCACTCACTATATGACCCACCGAATGCCATACAATCTACTAAATTGAAGGGTTGCTAAAAAAAGATAACCTCGCAAGGTTGCCCAAGCGAGGCGGGAGAGAAAGTTTATTATTTTAATTATTCTTGTTATTGTCGTGGTTATTTTCTTATTACTAAGCTTACTTGTTTATCTTGCTAGCTTATTGTTTTAAAAACTATTTTTACTGCTCAACTGTATTAATCAGTCGTTTAAACCTTACTCGTTAACAAAAGCCACCTTCGTTAATCCTGCTTGACTGGCTGCCGCTAATACTTGCGCCACGGTATCATACCTACTTTCTTTATCGGCACGCAGCTGGATAGAAGGATCCTTGCCATTCGCCGACTGTTCTTGCAGACGCACTTCTAATGCTTCTATACTGATAGGCTTGTCATCCCAAAACAAACCTGCATCTTTATCGATGCTAATTTGAATCGCCTCGGGCGGTGTTTCATTGACCTCGGCACTGGTTTTCGGTAAATCCAATGGCACCGTTGGATTCAGTACGGTCGCTGTCAATAAAAAGATAATCATCAATACCAGCATGATATCGATAAGCGGAATAAGATTCATCTCATTCATGCTTTGACTGTCATCGTCACCCAATTGAAATGCCATAATTGTTCTCAATACCGTTAATTGTCGTCTTTTCTGCTCGTGCTTTTTTGGCTTATTATCTCTACTGAACCATCACTACAACTGCGATGGTGCGGATTTATGATAATGCTCAGCTTGTTTATCTGCATTTGCCTGCTTCGTTAACTGCGTTACTTGATTAGTAGTATCACGTTGGACTGCTGGCTTTTGAATTGGCGCTTGTTGCACTGCAGCAAGCTCGCTAGATTGTGCCAATAAATCATGCGCTCTATCATTGGCGTGATACATGACGCGGCGATTGATACGTATCGCAAGGTTATAAAACACCACCGCCGGAATCGCAACAGCAATCCCTAAACCGGTCATAATAAGGGCCTCACCGACAGGTCCTGCGACTTGTCCTAATCCTGCTTGACCACTGACACCGATATTATGCAGCGCATGGAAAATACCCCACACCGTGCCAAACAGACCGATAAACGGCGCGATTGCTGCTGTCGTACCAAGTATCGGCAAACCGCGCTCACTGGCAAAACGATAGCGACCGATATGCTTGAGTAACGTCTGCTCAATCACCAAACGCCGAGACGCGGCATCGCTTTCAACCAAACTGACCTGCTTACTATGAATCTGCGCACTCAAATCATCGGCGACGCTAGCTGCCAGTTTGCGACTTTGCAATATGCGAATGATACCCGTCACCCAAGAGGCAATAGATAAAATAAGAAGCAAAAAGAATAAGGTTCTGGTCACCATATCGCTATATTGCCAGTAGGTTGTAAAGTCCATATCAGACTCCTTAATGTGGGATGTCGTTACTTGTCATTTTATGATTGTTAGCAGTACGAGTTTTGATAACTATTTTCGTACATCGTTGCTATATTTCGCTGTGTTTCACTATATTTTGTATGTGTCGGTTGTTTTATATCTGCTTGTATAAATGCGCTTTTCTACACCCAGTCTTTTATATTTAAGGAACCGCATAGGCAATTGGCAGGGTGACATTGCCGACCACTGGCGCGCCGTTTTTGGTAAAGGGTTTGAATTTACCTGAACGCACTTGGCGCTGTGCTTCTTTATCTAACAGCGGATTTCCTGACGATTGGGCCACACGTATGCTATCGATACCGCCTTGTTTATTGACTCTTAATACCAACACCACGTTGAGCGTATCTCCCGAACGGGCGCGGCGAGCGGCGCGGTCAGGAAAGCTAAAGTTTGGCGCCGATGCCCAGTTCGCAGCACTGGCGGTAAAATTGACAGGCTCATTACTTGCCGCAGCCTCTGCTTTTGCTCGAGCAGCGGCTTCCGCTTCTCTTTCAGCCTTTGCCTGCGCTGCTTTTTGCGCCGCCTCTTTAGCGGCATTGGCGTCTGCCTGCGCTTGAGCGTCACGAGCCGCTTGCGCCTGCGCTTCTTGCAGCGCTTTTGCTTGCGCTTGTCTTTCCGCTTGTTGCGCTGCCTTTTCTGCCTGCGCAGCTATTATACGGCGCTGTTCGTCAGCGACTGACTTATCAATAACTGGTGGCTTGTCTTCTATTTTTTTCTTTACAGGTGGTTCTTTTATAGGCGGCGTCTGTACAGGTTTTTCTTTCTGAACGATTGGTTCTTCTTCTCTTACTACGGGATCTACTGGCGTAACCGCTTTCATTTTTTGTTGCGTTTTTGGTTCAGGCTTGGGTTCGGGTTTAGGCGTTGGTATAGATTCAGCTTTACTTTGCGGCACTTCCTCTACCTCAGTAACCACGTTTTCGATGGGTTGAGTAGGTAATGTGACCATTTGGATTTCAAGCGGCGGCGTCTCTTTAATGGGCTTATCTTTAAGCATAGGCGCTTTGATTATCACCAAAGCGATTGCGGTAAGCAGGTGTAGCCCGACCACTAAAATAATAGCGATAAGTATCAATCTAAGTGGTGGCGCCTCTAAATCCGTTGAACTCATAACACCCTAACATTTAACCGTTATAGAATAGCGTAGATAATAATGCAAACGATAACTATTATCAATAGTAAATTATTAATCTCTCCATTTTTTTACTGCCTATCTTAAGCAAAGTTCTTGAGCAAAGTTGTTTAAAACTAAAAATTTAATGAATGAAAAGTCAGTTAATAAAAACCATTATCGTTAATATTGATAATAAGTCTCAATTACTTTATTATGGCAGTTGTTTTTATAGTGAAAATAGCAAATGATCGTAAAACTTTAATTATAAAGCCGCTATTTTTTATCATTATTCTGCTGTTTTTTTAGCATTCTTATAACAATACCAACCAAACCTTTGATATACCGAGTTATTTATGACTACTACTTTATGTTCTAATCGTACCGCAAGCCTCCTTGTTAAACGTCCATTATTGACCGCCATGATGACCGCGTTCATTGCTAGTGTTGGCTTAGCAGGTTGTAGTTCGCCTGATTCAAGTGATAATGAGATAACAGAAACCAAAGCTGAAAACCAAACGGCTGATGCGGCCTCGAATGTAGCTGAAAATGACAACGTTTCTGTTGCGACCATCGCAGTTGATACGGTAAAAGGTAAAGTCGATTTGGCCATGAATCCATCACCATTGGTCGTTTATGATATGACCTTGATGCAAGATTTGGCGGCGCTTGACGTAGCGGTTGACGGTATGCCAAGTGGGCTACTTTTAGATAACTTACAGTCAAAAGTACATCCGGATCCTAAAGAAGTCGGCACGGTATTTGAGCCTGATCTTGAAGCGTTGAACGCCATGCAGCCGCAAGCAATTTTGATCGGCTCGCGTATGGCAGAAAAATACAATGAGCTATCGAGTATCGCACCCACGCTGGATATGAGCATTGATACGGCAAATATTTATGAGTCAAGCAAGCAGCGCTTACACGATTTGGGTGCGTTATTTGGCAAAAGCGATCAAGCAGTAAAATTGCAAGGCAATATTGACACGCTGATTGACGAGACCAAAGCCTTAACCAAAGAAAATAAAGGCAAAGGCTTGGTGGTCATGGTCAATGGCAATAAGCTGTCAGCCTATGGTGATAAGTCGCGTTATGGTTTTATTCACAGCGTATTAGATATTCCAATGGCAGATGATAAAATCACTGATGCGCGTCACGGTCAGCCTATCTCATTTGAATACATACAAAAGACCAATCCAGATTGGTTGTTCGTCGTCGATCGTAGCGCTGCAATCGGTGAAGATGGTGCGGGTGCCAAAGCCGTATTGGACAACCCACTGGTGGCGCAAACCACTGCGTGGGATAAAGCCCAGGTAGTGTATCTAAGCCCAGACTCTTACTTAGCCTTTGGTGGTTATTATCAGTGGCTACAGGATTTAACGACGATTAAAAACGCCTTTACTAAGGCAAAATAAATTTTGACGCTATACAAGATACAAGTAGCAGCTGTTGCTTATGACAGTTGCTATCCATAAAAATTTTCAAACCCTATTCGTAAGCCAGTAGCCGTTATGCCATTATTTTCACCTCGTGCTCAAGCCAGCGTTAAAACCAGCTCTACTCTGCCAGCTGCGCCATCAAGCTGGCAGCCGAGTGCAAGTAGTGGCAGCCGCTACGCCCGTGATAAACAGCGCCGCGCTGCGATACCGCCGTGGTTAATAAACACAGCCAGCCTCATAATTATGGGGCTTTTGGTGTTATTAAGCTTATCCATTGGTGTAGCAGATTTTTCGTGGTCAGGTATTTTGCAAAGCCTTATCAGTCAAAGCGCCAACTCTGATAGTTCATTAATGTTGGTGAGCCGTATTCCGCGCACCGTTGCCATTATTTTGACGGGTATCGCGATGGCGGTGGCTGGGATGATTATTCAAGTGGTGCTGAAAAACCGCTTCGTGGAACCCTCGATGGTTGGGGCAACCCAAAGCGCCGCATTGGGATTACTGGTAGTCAGTTTATTGTTCCCAGCCAGCGCGCTACTGGTCAAAATGGGTGTCGCAACTATTGCGGCAGTCGCGGGCATGATGCTCTTTATGCTGCTGATACATCGCGTTCCGCCGACGGATTTTTTGATGATTCCACTGATCGGTATTGTCTTTGGTGGCATTATCGAGGCGATAACCACTTTTATCGCCTACCAAACGGAATCGCTACAGATGCTCAGCGTTTGGCAATTTGGCGACTTCTCTTCGGTATTAGCTGGACGTTACGAATTGCTTTGGTTGACGGGCGCACTATGCGTGCTGGCTTATATTATCGCCGATAAACTGACCATCGTCGGTTTAGGCGATAATATCGCGCTAAACTTGGGGATTAGTAAACGACAAGTGACGTGGCTTGGTGTTGGCATGGTGGCGATGATGAGCGCTGTCGTCGTCGTAACCGTTGGTATGATTCCCTTTATCGGTTTGGTCGTACCCAATATCGTTAGCCGCATTATGGGCGATAAACTACGTCGCAGCTTGCCCGCAGTCGCGCTCTTGGGCGCATCAGCCGTGCTACTTTGTGATATTATCGGGCGCTCCATTCGTTATCCTTTTGAAGTGCCTGTGGCGACAGTTTTTGGTGTGGTCGGCACGGTGATATTTTTATGGTTGTTATTACGTGCGCCTGCTGAGCAATAAGCCCTAGCGCAATCTTGTCGCTGCCTGATTGTTAACACTTTTCTTAATTTATTCGTCCTGTTGTCTGATTAGATAAGCTTGGCGTTGTTACTATTGAAGGTAGCATAGTAGGATTTATTCATGTTCTCATCGTCTAAGCATAACTTTATAAACGACAATTCTACCAAGACTGGCTCGGCAAAAAAGAGCGCTCTAGCAAATGCTACTTTAGACAATGACAGCCTTGAAGATACTTGTCGTCAAAACCTTTTAGCAAAACTTTGGACCTTTATCGCTGGTCATCCAAAATCCATTGCCGCGATTATTTTACTTATCTCGATGACGCTGTTTTTGACACTTAACGTCAACGGCTATTGGGACTTTGCCCTGCCATTACGGGGTAAAAAATTACTGGCGCTAATGGTCGTCGGTTATGCCATCGGCGTATCAACCCTGCTCTTTCAAACCTTGACCCACAATCCTATTTTGACACCCTCCTTATTGGGCTTTGACTCACTGTATGTGTTATTACAAAGCTTATTGGTGTTCTTTTTAGGCGCAATTAGTTTTACCAGCATTAACCCCATTACCAAATTTACCCTTGAAATCGTCCTCATGTTTGGCGCGTCGTTATTGTTGTTTCGACTGTTGTTTTCAAAAAGCAGTCAGGATTTAACGCGGCTGATACTGGTAGGCGTTATCTTTGGCGTGTTGTTTCGCAGCTTATCAGCGCTAGTTGCACGGCTCATTAACCCCGATGACTTCGTGGTAGTCCAATCGGCCAGTTACGCGCAGTTTAATACGGTCAATCCGCAGCTTTTGGGCATTAGCTTTGTTATTTGCGTCATCAGTGCGCTATTTATCTGGCGCTGGCGCTATCAATGCGATGTCTTGATGCTGGGCAAACCACAAGCAATTAACCTTGGTATCAACTATCAACGCCTCGCCTTTGGGCTATTAACGGTCATTGCGGTATTAGTCGCTACGGCAACCGCCTTGGTCGGTCCGGTAACTTTTTTTGGCTTACTGGTCTGCGCCTTGACCAATCGTATCGCGCGCCATATGTATCACAGTGAGCGTCTGATATTGGTCAGCTTGGTGGCGATGATTTGCTTGGTCCTCGGTCAAACTATATTTGAGCAAGTACTCGGCATGGCGGGTGTATTGTCAGTAGTGATTGAATTGGCAGGCGGCTTGGTATTTTTATTACTCATATTTATGACCTATCGCCGCTAATGATGACTTTTTAAAACGCAACGGTTAAATTTTTCTAAAAACAAGAACTGCTATGATTAAAATAAATAATGTTTCCCACCATATTGGCAGACAGCAAATCCTGCATGACATTAGCCTGTCTTTACCGCCCTCGCAAGTGATTGCCTTAATAGGACCAAATGGTGCGGGTAAATCGACGCTGTTTTCGGTGATGGCGCGCTTGCAACCGCTACAATCAGGGCAGGTCAGTTTCGTTATAGGGAATGAGGAGCATGACATTGTCAGCTGTCATGCACGAACGCTGTCTAAGACCGTAGCCATGCTTGGGCAAGACAACCAAGTACAAGGTCGGTTGCGTGTGCATGAGCTGCTGATGTTTGGGCGCTATCCTTATCATCAAGGACAACCAACGGCTGATGATCAGCAAAAAGTGCAGGAAATTATCGAACGCTTTGAGCTTGAGCCGTTAGCCGAGCGCTTTTTATCGACGCTCTCTGGCGGTCAGCGTCAACGCGTGCTGATTGCGATGATTGTCTGCCAAGATACACCGTACCTACTCCTTGATGAACCGCTCAACAATCTAGATATGTACCATGCTGGCCGTCTGATGCGTGAGCTGCGCGAATTGAGTCATACTGAGCAAAAAACCGTGGTGATTGTCTTGCACGACATCAATCAAGCTGCGCAATTTGCCGATACGGTAGTGACGATGAAAGAGGGTCGCGTACTGGCAACCGGCGCGCCTGTTGATGTACTCACGCATGAAACCATGAAAGAGCTGTACAAAGTCGATGTGACTGTCCTTAACCATCAAGGGCGACCCGTGATTGTCGATACGGTTTAAGTACTGGGTGTTTTATAGCTGTTTTTTAATAGCCGGTTTTCCGTAATGGTTTGAAAATTTATTTTTAATGGTCAATTTTTGCTTTAATCGGCTTTGACTACCTTTGACCCATAAATACACACCGGTAGCGGACAAGACTGCCACGGCCAATCCTATCATTGCTAAGAATATTTGATACAGTAAATGAGCGTTACCCTGTCCAATATGCCCCATGTGTAAGGTTGAGAACCATTGGTCGATTTTATTACCAAATACGCTTTGATATCCGAAAGTGACCTTTTCGACTTTGCCAGTCGCCGTAGCCACTGTGATAGACGAAGCACCACCGTGAGTGCCGACATCTTTGTCGGTTTTAAAACGCATTTGCCATTGCCCCTCCTCTGTAAGCCTGCGGATACCCAATGTCTGCTGTACGGTTACGCCATTTTTTTGCGCAGCAATATGCGCTTGCTCAGTTAAATACGCAATACTATTCGCTTTATTAACAAAGGTATTACTACCCGTTTCAGTGCTCATTGGTGCAACGGCTGACATAGCCTGCTCGCTCGATTTATCTGTTGTCTTTGACTTGCCTTTTTCTTCTCTTTTACCCTCTCTACCTTCAAACCCAACCACTGCTTGCATCACGGGTTGATACACCGATTTTAAATTAAAACCGACACTCGACCACGCAATGACAAATAGCATCAGCCACAACCATAAACCAAAAGCGTGATGCAAATCATAATTGAGCTTAAAGGTATTGGTTTTGCGGCGGATTTTCCACGCCGGTAGCCAGCGCTTAATAAAAGACGCACGTTTTTTAGGCGTAGTTTTAGGTACAGTTTTCTGCAATGCTTTTTTACCGTTAATAGCTCTAGGAAAGGTCAAGTAAAAGCCAATAAAACAATTAATCGTCCAAATAAGGGCTATCACACCTAGCAGCAGCTTACCGATATCGCCAAGCAATAAATCACGGTGCAACCAAAACACTTTCCACATGGTATTACGCTATGCCCACGCGTCTTTATCACGCGTTCCTACGATATCGCCGTTATAAGGGTTTACATAAACCTCTTGAAACGGGGCTTTAGGCTGATCTGTAGCGCTTTGACCTCTAGCTCTATCGACCGAGAATACCGCAGATTTATCCGCTTCTAATGATGTTGGCATACTAGAAAAATTGTACTCTGGATAGGCGGTGATCACCTTGTCGTGCAGGGTTGCAATAGGAAGCTGTGGCCCATCTTGCCGCTCAATTTGAGCCAATTTATAATCAAACACATCATCCAACTCGGCATGGAAAGCCAATAACGAGCCAGTAATGCCAGCCATGATTAAAAAGCCTGCCATCACAAGCCCAGTATAACGATGAATCCATAGACAAATACGGCGTATATTCGATGCAAAAGAAGATAATGAAAGTGAAGTCATGAGTGCTGATTCTTTATGAATATATAGGATTAATGGGGCTACAGCCGAAGCGTAATGTTTAAAAAGAAAGTTTGAGTGCCAAAAAATGGTGATAAAAAAGCCAGCTCTTTTTTATAAAAAGCTGGCTCTATTGCGACTAGAAAATAAATGCAGGCTTAAAACTGATAGGTTAAAGAAGCTTTGATATTACGACCTGGCTCGAAGTCAGTAGCAACATCATCAATCGGGTTTAGGCGAGATGAGTGGCTAGCATAAGCTTCATCGAAAAGATTGTAAACGCCAACCGTCGCTTTTAGTCCTTCAATTTGTTTTGGCGAATAGTTCATAAATATATCATGAACGTCATAGCTTGGTTTTTCAATATCATTCGCGCTAGTATTTGGCATTACTGAAGCGACATAGGTACTGCGCCAGCCAATATCTGTGGTCTCCGTTGGACTATAAGCCAAATTGACCATATATTTATCACCCGACTCTGAGCTGCTTCCGGTCACTGATGGAATACTATAGCCTGTTTTGTCGCCTTTACTGCGCGCTCGCGAATAGCTCAAACCCATACTAAAGTTATTCATTTTATAATCAGCGGCGAGCTCAACGCCTTTAATTTTAAAATCTTCATCTTTATTGATGACACCTTGGCAATCGCCACCTGGTTGTCCATTTGCACAGTTCAAGCCCGGTCTTGTCCCACCTGATCTCACAAACTCAATATAGTTTTCGATATCGGTTTCAAAATATTTACCGCTTAGTTGCAGGGCATCACCGGCGACCGTTAGGTCACGTAAGGTTGTAACGATTCCCACTTCAGCGTTAGACCCTTCTTCTGCTTTTAAGTCATTATTAACATACGTTTTATCACCGTCCGAATTAAAGATGGTTTGGCTTAAATCAGGACCATTAAATAACTGTGTGTAGCTAGCGAATACTTGCGTTAGTGGTGCAATCTCATAGCTTGCAGCAAGTGCACCGACGACATTGTCATAGGTTTTGCCCCCAGCGATAAACTCAGGAGATTTATAACGGTCATAACGCATACCGGGTGTTAAAGTGAGCTTACCGTTTCTCCATTGGTCTTCTAGATAAACAGAGGTGTTTGTTGCCTCGTCTGACCCTGTTTTAACGAAGTCGCGCTCCATCTCCGATTCTTTTTTGTAGTGCTCAATCCCAGAGATGAGCTTGTGCGTGCCAACATTCGTAGCAATGTCACTGGTGTTTTGGATTTTTGCGCCTGTGGTTTGAACTTGCGCGTTAAAATCAAAACCTGGATCATTGATATAATCAGAATCGCGCAAAATACGGGTTTTAGTCTGATACACATTGGTATCTATATCAATCAGCGGATTGCTAGGATTAAACTTATAATCAATACCATAAGTATCGCGCTTCACCTGTTGCGGAATTGGTGGCTCAGAGCGACTCGGAAAATCTGGACGGAATGGGAAAATCCCTTCTTTCTCAGTACGGCTAAAGCTTGCACCTACATGATGGTCATTACCAACATAAGCACCGGCTTTTAATAAGAAGCTCTCGCTCTCACTGTCTTCAAACAACTCACGGCCTTCACCGTCTTCACCCGAGCTGGTATCACGCTTGCCATAATAAGCCAATAAATCGACATTATCAGATGGTGCGCCAAAAACTGTGGCTGACGTCAGTAGCTCATCATTATTACTGGCATAACCTGCTTTTAGCTTGGCACCAATCTTTTGACCAGGTTTAAGTAAGTCAGCGGCATCGACCGTTTTAAAAGCAACCGCGCCGCCAAGTGCATCATTACCGAGCGTGACAGAATTGTTACCCACTGCCACATCCGCTTGTTTGAGCAAATCAGGATCAATGGTGATATCGCCCATATGATAGAACAGCTTGCCTTCTTGGCGCGCGCCATCAATGGTGACTTTTAGGTTGCTATCTTCAAGACCGCGAATACGAATGCGCTGGTTGACCGCTGACGTACCACCTATGGTCACGCCTGGCACCACATTTAAAAAATCGCTTAAATGACCCCACTCTCAACTTGTTTTTCTAAGGTATTGGTTTACTTAGTTTTTAAAATTTCAGTTAAAACAATTAGAATTTTAAATTCTATAAAAATCAAAAGCCTACGATAAGTTGAGATTGGCGTTTAAATGGCTTGCTTGCTGTGCAGGCGTATAGTCTTCGACATCGACGCCATCCTCTTGCACCTTTTCACGTACCGAGCTGTTGGCAGTTACGGTGATGGTTTGTAAGGTCGTACTAGGCACATCCGTTGCCGCAACCGCCAGCTGTGAACACAGAATTGCTGAAACAGCGACCGATAACACCGTTAATTGATTAGAAAATGTTGCTGACTTAACTTCACGCATAACACACTCACTTTACTTACTATTAGGATTGAAGGATTTAAGTGCCACTTTAGAAAGACAGTTTGAAAAAGATGGTCCGAAAAAAACAATTTGGGATTTTGCTTTTTATTTTCTATTAAAATTTTTGTGTTTTATTGATTGACCACGCCTACTCAATCAACAAATACATATAGAAATAACATGATTAACACTAATGATAATGATTAGCATTTGAAATATGACAGGCATAATAACGAAGTATTAACAATTTGGCAATAAATAAAGTAAGGAATTTAATTCAATAAGATAGACGACATTGTGAAAGTTAAGCAGCACCTAACATCGACTGCTATTAAGTACTTAATAGCAGTCGTAATTTTATTTGTCATAAGCGCATTAAGGTTTTGTTAAATCGCCGAGATGAAACAAATTAATATTTTAATCGCAAAAAAAACATTGCAATAAGCAAGGCTTTCGCTATACCCTTAGATAACTGACTAATTAGTCAGGTTTTAATCACCATATCTGGCAATATTGATAAATAATGGTGAGCTGCTTTTATTTATTAGCATACGGAAAAGTGCGACTCTCTGTTGGAAAATTATTAAATGCTTAGATAGCTAGAGAAACAAGATGAAGATCTAGAGTTTACTGAAAGGCTTTTTTAAGTCACGGACTCAACTCTCAAATCATCAGTTTTCCTACGCTGTTTAGGTTTACCTTCAGAGATTGGACTAAAAGTCACTTTAGGAGAAAGCCAAAATGAGTGAAGTTACTCAAGGAAACCCTGATTTATTATATGGACTGCATGACCGCCCTGCTCCTGCAAAAGCTTTCTTAGGGGCGGTACAGCACGTACTTGCCGCTTTCGTTGGTATTATCACGCCCTCTTTAATCATTGGTGGCGCTTTGGGATTGGGAGAGCACATCCCCTATCTGATTAGCATGTCACTGATGGTATCAGGGGTCGCCACCTTTATTCAGACCCGTAAAGTAGGGCCCGTCGGCTCGGGGCTGATGGCATTACAGGGCACCAGTTTTGGCTTTTTGGCTGCCGTCCTTGCCGCAGGTTTTGTGGTAAAAAATAAAGGTGGTGGCCCAGAGGAGATTTTGTCGGTCATCTTTGGCGTGTCATTCTTCGGCGCATTTGTCGAGATATGCTTAAGCCAATTCGTCACCAAACTCAAATCTTTGATGAGCCCTATCGTCACTGGCTGCGTCATTGTCACCATTGGTTTGTCTTTAACCAAAACAGGTCTGACTGATTTGGCAGGCGGGGTTGGTGCCGAAAACTTTGGTAGTATGGAAAATTTACTACTGGGCGGCGGGGTGCTGGTCAGCGTGGTGCTGATTAGTATCGTCAATAATAAAGTGATTCGCTCAAGCGCTATTTTTATCGGTTTGTTGCTTGGCTTATTTGCGGCGATGTTGATGGGGCGTATTGACTTCTCTTTAGTCTCTGAAGCGCCGTTACTTACCGTCCCTATTCCTTTTAAATACGGTTTGAGCTTTGATTGGCAAGCGTTTATTCCGATTGCCTTTATGTATATCATTACCAGTATCGAAACCTCAGGCGATTTGACCGCAACTTCAATGATTTCAGGCGAACCTATTCAAGGTCCTGTCTACGAAAAGCGTATCAAAGGCGGCGTGCTAGGTGATGGGGTCAATTCGTGGATTGCCGCGGTATTTAATACCTTTCCGGTCACTACCTTTAGCCAAAATAACGGCGTCATTCAAATGACTGGTATCGCCAGCCGCTATGTGGGTTTTTATGTGGCGGCGATTTTATTTACCATGGGGCTATTCCCTATCCTTGGCGCTATCTTTACGCAGCTGCCAAAGCCTGTGGTTGGCGGCGTGACGCTATTGATGTTCGCAACCGTTGCTACTGCGGGTATCCGCATCCTATCCACAGTGAATTTTACCCACCGTAATATCTTAATTATTGCGACTTCGCTTGGTTTATCGATGGGTATCGCGTTTGTTCCTGATGTCTTTGCGCAAACGCCGCAGCTGTTCCGCAATATCTTTGGCTCGGCAGTGACCATGTCAGGTATCGTCGCTATCACGTTGGATATGATTTTGCCAAAGAACTATGGCGTCGAGTTTGATACGTCTGATCAACATATAGAAGATGGTCTAAAACCTGTGCGCGTGTTGCCGAAAAGTGAGGTTGAAGGTCAGCCGTTATAACGGCAGCGGGCTTGGTTGAATAAATGGCGCGCTATGTAAAATCCGCTATTCAAGCCCGCAACCGCGCAGAATAAAGGGTATTAAGAAGTCAGCCGCGCGCGCTTCATCTTGCTTATCATAAGCGTCTTTTTGTAGCAGACCGACGATTTCTGTTTCAAATTCTGCATAACGCTGCGTCGTTGCCCAAATCAAAATCAACAGCTGCAATGGGTCAGCGATGCCAATTCTGCCTTGCTCATGCCAAGTTTTCATCACTTGTGATTTATCAAGCGCCCACTCTTTCATGGTTGTCGACATAAAGTCATGTAAATATGGGGCGCCGCCGATGACCTCTAACGCAAACAATTTATGACGGTTTGGATGCACAAACGCTTGGTGTAATTTGGTGCGTACAAACTTCTCTATCACGGCTTTTGGGTCGCTATCGACGGTCATTGTCACCAAACCATCGTTCCATTCTTCAATAATAGAGCGCAAAACCATTTTGTAGAGGTTTTTTTTATTTTTAAAGTAGTAATGGACATTGGCTTTTGGTAGTCCTGCCCGATCAGCAATGCCCTGCATCGTAGCGCCGCGATAGCTTTGTAATACAAACTCTTCTTCTGCAGCTGCCAAAATTACTGCTTGATTTTGGGCGCGGATATCTTGCTGATTACGATGAATAGGCGCCTCAGAATCGGACGCTTGAGATGTTTGATTAGGTTGGGTCATAAGATAAACCATTGGATAGGAGGATAAATAAGTAGCCATATTGCAACATACAACAGCACTGATAAGCCAATTTTATTTTTTATTTAGCGAAAATATAGCAGGGTTTTCGCCAGCGTATAAAAATAATTTGCATAAAACAGTTGACCAAATGGTCAGGTTTAAGCAGAATGGATGTTATTAAACCACTTATCACTCAATTAAACATAAGAATAAAGAGTTTTAAATTTAAATGAAAAGGATGTCACCGTGAGCTTAACACTAGCGCAATTTAATGCCCTCTCGCCAGACGAAGCACTCTCAAAACTATTGACCTGCTGCACTAGCAGCAAATGGGCGCATGACGTAGCAGGCGCTCGCCCTTTTGCAGATATAGACGACCTACTTGCCAGTAGCGACAAGGCTTGGCAGCAAGCGCAAACCCAAGAAGCCAATTTGCTTGAGGCCTTTGATGGTCATCCACAAATCGGCAACGTTGACTCATTAAAAGAAAAATACCGCAATACGCAAGACAGCGCGGCGCATGAGCAATCTGGTGCCAATAATGCTGACATGGATGTCATTGAAGCATTGGCAAAAGGCAATCAAGAGTATCTTGCTAAATTTGGCTTTATCTTTATCGTCTTTGCGACGGGCAAAAGCGCGCAAGAAATGCTGGATTTATTACTCACACGCCTGCCAAACGACCGCGCCACTGAGCTACTAAATGCGGCTACTGAGCAAAATAAAATTACCCGTTTGCGCTTACAAAAACTACTCGGCACTGCTTAAAGCAAATGTGCTTATTTTTACTATATAAAAGGAATGATCATGTCAGGCACTCTCTCTTCCCACATTTTAGATACCCATCTTGGCAAACCTGCCGCTGATATCGCAGTCACCCTCCACCGCGTGCCTGCAAACGGTGAGACCTATCTATTGGCAACAGGTGTCACCAACGCCGATGGTCGAGTTGCCGCTGACAGCTGGAAATTTGATACTAGTATCGATATCGCTAAATATCATTTAGATGTTGGCCGTTATACCTTGACGTTTGCGACCCAAGCCTATTTTGACGCGCAAAATCTCACGGCATTTTACCCGCAAGTAGTCATCGATTTTATGATCAGTGATGGCGGTCATTACCATGTACCGCTACTGCTCAGCGCACACGGCTATAGTACCTATCGCGGTTCATAAATGAATGGCTTAATGGATTTATAGCTGTCTGTTTTACCGTTTTCAATTAACGACAGAACGCTGAACCAAACATTGAATAAAAAAGTATTGCAAAGAAAAGGACAATTCGCGCATGGGTGCATATCTTCTCGACTGGGTCGCTTTATTTTTCCGCTGGTTTCACGTCATCGCTGGCGTGGCGTGGATTGGCGCCTCCTTTTACTTTGTTTGGCTAGACATGAGTTTACGTAAGCCGCCACAGTGGAAGGCGGACAAGGGTATATCCGGTGACTTATGGGCGGTACATGGCGGCGGCTTTTATGAAATAGCCAAATATAAGCTTGAACCAGAAGAGATGCCAAAAACCCTGCATTGGTTTAAATGGGAAGCTTATACCACTTGGCTTACTGGCATGGCGATGCTGGCTATCGTTTATTATTTCAATGCGACTGCCTATCTGATTGATCCCAGTAAAGTCGCTTTTGGCAGCAGTATCGGCGCGATTTCGACCAGCTTATTGTTTTTATTTGGTAGCTACTTTCTGTATGAAGTGATTGTTCGTAGCCGTCTTGGTAAAAACTCGCTGATTTTTAGCAGTATTATCTTTATATTACTAGTGATCGCTTGCTGGGGCTCTTATCAGCTATTTAGTGATCGCGCTTCATTTATCCATATCGGTGCCATTTTAGGGACGGTAATGGCGGGGAACGTCTTCTTTGGTATTATGCCTGCTCAGCGCGCGTTGGTAGATTGTGTGCGTCGCGGTGTGAAGCCCGGCAAAGAAGTGGCGGATTTGGCGCTACAAGCAAAAAACCGCTCGCTGATGAATAACTACTTTACCCTGCCGCTTATCTTTACCATGATTAGCAACCACTATCCGATGATGTATTCACATGCGCACGGTTGGTTGGTGTTAGTATTTGTCGGTATCATCACAGCAACGGTACGTCATTATTTTAATCAAAAACACTTGGGGCATCACAAGCCAAAATTCCTCTGGATTCCGGCATTAGCAACAGTATTATTGATTATTTGGATGCGTCCTGCCCCTGTTGAGCCATTACCCGCTGCTAGTGCCTCTGTTTCTACAGCAAACGCTACACCAGACACTACATCGGACACTACGCCACCAGTTACTGCTGGTTCAGCCGATAACTCGGAAATGAGTGCTGCTACCGAAACTGGCGCTGCCAATGAAGCGGCTACCGAAGTCGTACCTGTGACTGCCTCAGCAGATGATGCCATTATGGATATCGTCCACACCCGTTGTACCACTTGCCACGCGGCGCAGCCAACCCAGCAAGGATTTGCCGCACCGCCAGCGGGCATCATTTTGCAGACGCCAGCAGATATGAAAATCCATCAAGACAAAATTGTCACAGCGGTACAAACTGGCTATATGCCACTGGGCAATCTCACTCAATTGACCGATGCAGAACGCCAACAACTCGTCGCTTACGCTTCAGGGCTATAGTTATTTAATGAGACAGTTATTTAATCAGATAATTAGTTAATGAGCCGACAGTAGAAATACTCACCTTTAATTTGCTTTATTGTATTTAGGATAGTTTAAAAATGAGTCAAAAAATAACCAGTGATTTTAATCACGACACCTACCTACGTGACTTAAAAGGCTATGCAGGCAATCCGCCAAATGCCAATTGGCCGGGCGGGGCAAAAATTGCGGTACAATTTGTACTAAACATTGAAGAAGGCGCAGAAAATAGCGTTATTCATGGCGATGGTCAATCGGAGCGCTTTTTATCGGATGTACTAGGTACGCCCGAATTTAACAACCGCCACCAATCTATCGAATCCGCCTTTGAATATGGTAGCCGAGTCGGCGTTTGGCGCGTGTTAGATACCTTTAAAGAGTATGGTTTACCCATCACCACTTTTACCTGCGCCACAGCAGCTGAAAAAACGCCGCATATTATCGAGCGCGTGCTAGAAGATGGTCACGAAATCGCCAGTCACGGGCTACGCTGGATTACTTATCAATATATGTATCGCGAAACGGAACGCGAACACGTGCGCCGCGCTACCGAAATCTTCGAGCGTATGCTTGGTCGTCAGCCGCTTGGTTGGTATACCGGCCGCGATAGTCCCAACACGCGTGAGCTGGTTGCCGAACAAGGCGGTTATATCTATGATTCAGACTCTTATGCCGACGAGCTGCCCTACTGGCTCAATGTCAAAGTAGAAGATGGGCAAAAAATCGCCCGCAAGCCGCATTTGGTCATTCCTTATAGTTTAGAGACCAATGATATGCGCTTTGCTTCAAGCCCTGGTTTTACCAATGCTGAGCCTTTTTATCAATACTTAAAGGACAGCTTTGATACCTTGTATGAAGAAGGGGATAAAAATGGTAAAAACGAACCCAAAATGCTGACCATCGGTTTGCACTGCCGCATCATTGGCCGTGCGGGCCGTATCACTGCTCTCAAAAAATTCTTGCAATACATTACTAGCAAACCCGATGTCTGGATATGCCGCCGCGATGACATTGCTAAACACTGGTATGAAAACCATCCAGCTACTGACGATAACATCGCCAACTGGATGTAATCATCTGGCGCTAGCTAAACTAAATACATAAAACTGCTCATTAAACAAAAGGTGACATCATGACTACCACAATTATCGCGAGGCCTTTAACCAAGGCCGAATTTGCACCTTATGGTACGGTGATTGAACCCTATGACAAAGAAGAGCAGACCTCTGAAAACTGCTTCTTTATTAATAAAGGTTATGCGTGTCGACATCATGCGATTACGCAGGCTACGCTTGACGGCGGCGATGTTGGCTTCAGTATCTTTCGTGCCAAAAAGCGCGAACTGCCTATCGCCTTATCGGTGATGGAGTATCATCCCTTTGGGTCGCAAGCGTTTTTTTCGATGAATGGTCAAGATTATATTGTCGTCGTCGCACAAGCTGGTGAACCACCACGTTCGGCCGCTGATTTATCAGTGTTTTATGCCAAATCGCATCAAGGCGTGCAATACGATGCCAATGTCTGGCATCATCCGCTGCTGGCACTTGGTCGCGACTCAGATTTTTTGGTCATTGACCGTATCAATGGTGAGGGTAATAACTGCTACGAGCTGGCCATTGATGATTGGCAAGTGAATATTGAAGTAGCAAATGAACAAGCCGAACCAAATACACAAATCGCAGACTAAGCTGAACTATTTAAGCTATTTTTAATGCCTTGCTTAAATGAAAATAAGACTTAAACAGCCGTACTCACCCTTTATCTCTTGAAGATAGACACTAATTTAACACAGCAAAACCCCCTAAGGATTATTAATAATGCCAATTAAAAGCACCTATTACGCCCCAACTGGCGGCTTACCGCCGCAAACGCAACTGTTATCTGACCGCGCTATTTTCACCGAAGCGTATGCGATTATCCCCAAACGGGTGCTCACCGATATTGTGATTAGCTACCTGCCGTTTTGGGAAGGTATGCGCATGTGGGTGATTGCGCGTCCTTTAAGCGGTTTTGCAGAAACTTTTTCACAGTACATCGTTGAAGTCGCCCCAAACGGCGGCTCCGACAAGCCTGAGCTCGACACTAATGCCGAAGCCGTGCTGTTTGTCGTTGAAGGTGAGATGGATATTACTATCGAAGGCGTAGCCCATCATCTTGAAGCCGGTGGTTATGCTTTCTTACCACCTGCCTGTCAATGGACGCTAAAAAATAATAGTAATGAGCCTGTTAAATTTCACTGGATTCGCAAAGCCTATCAGTTTGTAGAAGGACTTGATGCGCCAGAAGCCTTTGTCACCAGCGATCATGATGTTGAAGCAATTGAGATGCCAGAAACCAATGGTGTTTGGAAAACCACGAGATTTACCGAACAGTCTGATATGCGTCACGATATGCACGTCAATATCGTTACTTTTCAACCAGGCGGCGTGATTCCGTTTGATGAAACCCATGTCATGGAACATGGTTTATATGTGCTAGAAGGTAAAGCCGTCTATCACTTAAACGGTGAATGGGTCGAAGTTGAAGCAGGTGATTTTATGTGGCTACGCGCATTTTGCCCGCAATCTTGTTACGCCGGGGGCCCTGGTCCATTTAGGTATTTACTCTATAAAGACGTAAATAGACACATGCCGTTTATACGTCCACAGCGTTAATTTATCTAAAATTATAAATGACCTAAAAGCCAGCATATCACCATGCGCTGGCTATTATTTTTATTTTCAATTTAACCTTCAACATCAAGCGTTAAACAAATAACGCTAAACGTCCAAACACGTTACTTGTTTTTCTTGTACTACTGTACTAGAATACTGAAACGAAACAATATTTTGCTTATTATCCTTTCTCTTACTAAGATTATATATTATGAGCGCCAATCCTTATCACAGTCTATTAACTCATTTGGCCAGCTGTCACGATAGTAGCGCTATCGACGAGCTATTTACTGCGCTATTGACCGATAAAGAACAACAAGAAATCGCCAATCGCATCCGTATTTTTGATTTGTTAGAGCGCGGTATCACCCAGCGTGAGATATCTGAGCAGCTCGGCGTCGGTATCGCCACTGTCTCGCGCGGTGCGAAAGCCATGCAAAGTCACGATGTGAGCGCCCTACTTAAAACTCATAGAGAAAATACGCATAAAAAAGACGCTTAATTGGGCAAAAACATAATTTCATTCTGCCTTATTTTTTTGATAAATCATTGAACTATTTTGGACATCGTTATGACCGCTTCTACTTCCAAGCCTGACCAACCTGCTGCTATCGAAATTCCTAGCAAACCACAGCGTATCAAACTCACGCAGGATATAGATTTTTTTGCGTTATTTAAGCGTATTGAGCACGCTTTTGAAACTTGTTATTTGCTTGAATCATTGGGCGAGGATGGACATATGGCGCGCCACCATGCCATTGGTTTTGACCCAGTGATGACTATTGCCGCTATCGACCGTACCACCTTAGCAATTACTGATAATAAAACCGCCGAAACCACACATTATCAAACTGACAATCCTTATCAGCTATTACGCAGCATCACCCCGCAGCACGTTATTGCGCGCGACCAAAGCGGCGGACTGGTTGGCTACTTGGGTTATGACAGTGTCAATTTTTTTGAGCCAAGTCTCAACGCCAAAGCCAGTGATGATTTCGAACCCTTCAAATTTGGTGTGTATTTAGATGGCTTAACGCTTGATAAGATGACCGGCGAAATATTCTATTTTTACTATCCAACCGCGCAGCAAGAAAATCGCATCGAGCAAATCAAAGCCTTACTTGAAGCCCCCATCCCCAATTATGAACCACCCTCAGTAGAGTTTTTGGGGGATGGCATGAGTCAAGAGGAGCATGCCAAAGCAGTGCTGCAAGTCAAAGAAGACATCATCTCTGGGCGCATCTTTCAGTGCGAAGTTGGCTTTAAATCCAAATATCGCATTTTCGGCGACAAGATGCCAATTTACGAAAAGCTACGCGCGGTTAATCCGTCACCGCATATGTATTTTATGAAATTTGCTCAGCAATGCATTATTGGTGCCTCGCCTGAGCTACTGTTTCGCCTGCGCCAAGGTGAGATGGAAACCTACCCATTAGCGGGCACTGCTAAGCGCGGCGTCGATATCGCAGAAGACCGTAAGCTTGCCCGCGCGCTACTGAATGATGCCAAAGAGATTGCCGAGCACAATATGCTGGTCGATTTGCATCGCAACGATATCGGCCGTGTGGCACAATTTGGTACGGTAAAGGTGCGTAGCCTCATGGATATCAAACGCTTCTCACACGTGCAGCACATTTCTTCTGAAATCGTCGGAATTTTGCACCCCGATGAAGATATGTTTAGCGCCCTTGCCAGCAATTTCCCCGCCGGTACTTTATCAGGGGCGCCAAAAGTGGAAGCCATTAAAGTGATTAATGAGCTTGAGCCTGATGGCCGCGGTGCTTATGGCGGCGCGCTAGGCTCCTTTAATTTTAATGGTGATTGTATTTTTGCCATTCCTATTCGCAGTCTATTTATCAATGGTGAGTCGGCTTATGCGCAAACTTGCGGCGGCAATGTTTACGACTCCAATCCTGCTGATGAATACTTAGAAATCCAGCGTAAGCTGTCAGCGATGAAAGTGGTGTTAGACAGCTTTATGACAGCGTGAATCCATTGTACTTTTGCTAAAGAGCTTATGCCTTATGAATGTTTTAATTATCGACAACTACGACTCTTTTACCTTTAACCTTTATCAATATATTGGCGAGATTTTACAAACCATGGATGGTGATAAAGACGACGCTAAACAAGCGGCAAATGTCATCGTCAAACGTAATAACGAAATTACCTTGGCTGATGTGCAGGCGATGAATCTTGACCGCATTATCATCTCACCCGGCCCTGGTGCGCCTGACGACTCGGCCTATTTTGGTATTTGCGCCGAAGTGATTGAGGTTATGGGCAAGACGACGCCGCTATTGGGCGTTTGCTTGGGCATGCAGGGCATTGCGCATGTCTTTGGCGGCGAAGTGGTACGAGCCAGCGTACCAATGCATGGCAAAGTCTCAGCCATTCGCCATGATAATGCAGGTGTCTATCAAGGCTTGCCACAAGAGATAGAAATCATGCGCTATCATTCCTTGATGGTAAAGGCAGATACGTTACCAGATTGCTTAACTGTTACCGCCGTCGTGAGTAATGATGCCCATCATGACTTAAGACTGACAGATGCAGCGGTCGCAGGTGATGAGATTATGGGACTTGCGCACACTGACTACCCGATACAAGGTGTACAATTTCACCCAGAGTCGTTTGCGACTGAGGGGGCGAAGCGTTTATTAACGAATTTTTTATTGCAGGTGTAATGCAGGGTTTTAAAAGGCTAATGTTAAAAAGCATAAAGGTGTAGTCAAAATGTCCTAAAAACGCTACGGTATTGCTTTTCACTTACTATACAATAAAAAAGACTGGCTATTTAGAAGCCAGTCTTTTTTCAAAATGAACTACTGCTCGATACGCTGCAAAAACGCTTGCGTGCGTGGATGCGTTGAATCTTCAAATAGCTGCTTGGCGCTACCCTCTTCGACTATGTGACCGTCTTCAATCAAGACCACATGGTCAGCAACATCACGCGCAAAGTTAATCTCATGGGTCACCACCACCATCGTCCAGCCTTCAGAAGCCAACTGCTTCATCGTTCCAAGCACATCTTGTACCAACTCTGGGTCAAGCGCCGAAGTTGGCTCATCAAATAGCAACAATGACGGCTCAATCGCCAGCGCACGAGCAATACCAATACGCTGCTGCTGACCACCAGACAACTGAAACGGATACAAATCTGCTTTATCCGATAAGCCGACTTTATCAAGTAACGCCAACGCTTGCTCGCGCGCTTGCGCTTTACTTTGTCCTTGTACCACCGTCGGCCCAAGCATCAAATTCTCAATGGCTGACTTATGCGGAAATAAATTATAAGACTGAAATACCATGCCTGACTTGCGTTGCAAAGCGAGTAAGGTTTTCTTTTTTGGCTTGGTGGCAAAGTCGACGGTCAAGCTGCCATCATCAAATGCAATTACCCCTTGATCAGGAATCTCTAACGCATTCAGACAGCGCAAAAACGTGGTTTTACCCGACCCTGATGGACCCAAGATGACCACTACCTTGCCTTTTTCAATGGACAAGTCGATGCCTTTGAGCACTTGATTGCTACCAAAGGCTTTGTGGATATTAGTGACTTGAATCATAGAGGTTTCCGCTTACAAATGAAAAAACGCTGATGGTAAAAAACGACAAGATGGCTATATTTTTTAGCAAAAATTATTTCGCCACATAACGATCAAGCCTGGTTTCAAGTTTGCCCTGAATAAAGGTTAAAAACAGACAAATTGCCCAATAAATAAACGCCGCTTCGGTATAAACCAGCATAAACTCATAATTACGGGCGGTAATGATTTGCGCCTGTTTAAACAGCTCCGTCACCAGTACCAATGACGCCAAAGACGTGTCTTTTACCAAACTGATAAAGGTATTGGACAATGGCGGTACCGACACCCGCAGCGCTTGCGGCAAAATCACATGGCGAAAGGTTTGTAGATAGGTTAAACCAACTGTGGAGCCCGCTTCCCATTGACCTTTTGGAATAGACAGAATCGACGCACGCACCGTTTCCGACGCATAAGCGCCAATGTTCAACGAAAAGGCGATAATCGCTGACGGAAACGGGTCGAGCTTCACGCCAACACTTGGCAAGCCATAAAAGATAATAAATAGCTGCACCAACATCGGCGTACCGCGAATGGCAGACACATAGATACGAGCAAGCCGATAAAGTATCTCATGGAACCATCCTGCACGCGGCACGATGCGAATCAAAGCTACCGTCAGCGCAATCACCATTCCAATCGCAAATGATATCAATGCCAGCGGTATCGAATAATAAATACCGCCTTTGAGCATTGGCCAAAATGAGTTGATAACGATTTGGGCGCGTGCAGCATCCATAAAGGGTAATAGTGCCAATAAATCGCTTAATACTGAGGTTATAGACGCTAGCATTATTTTTGTTGACTTATATCAGCACCGAAGAATTCTTCGCTAAGTTTGGTTAGCGTGCCGTCAGCTTTTATCTCAGCCATGGCGCCATTGAGTTTTTCGACAACTGCGTCATCACCTTTCAGCAGCACCAAGCCCGAACCCGTCTGCTCACTGGCAGGCGCAACCAATTTAATCTCAAGATTGGCGTCTGGGAATTTTTTTAGATAGTCCAATACGGCAAGGTTGTCATTCATAGTAAAGTCAGCGCGGCCTTGTTTGACCAACTGAATCGCTTGCGCCATACCATCGACGGGAACGATTTCAGCTTCATAACGCTCTGCCAGCTCACCATAATTACTGCTAAGCGATTGCGCTGAACGCAGTCCTTTTAGCGCTTCCCACGAGCTATAACGATTGTCATCAGTCGGTGCCAACACTACAGCGCCTGACCAGCTATATTCAGTCGCTTTATCATATTTCGCTAAGCGCTCAGGCGTGGTCAAACCTACCTGATTGGCAACCATGTCAAAACGTTTTGAATCCAAACCTGCTAGCATGGCATCCCACTGGGTTTCTTTAAATTCAACATCCACCCCTAGTTTATCAGCAACCGCCCGCGTTACTTCGACATCATAACCGGTCAGCTTACCGCTCTCATCATGATAGGTGAACGGCGGATACGTACCTTCAGTACCGACATTAATAGTGCCGCCATTATTGATACGTTGGAGCAAATCAGAACCACCAGTCGCCGCACTATCGGCTGCATTGGTATCAGCATCAGTGGTAGGCGACTGATTACAAGCGGCAAGTAATACCGTACTGGCGGCAAAGGCTAAAAGCGTACGACGTTTCATAAGACGTCCTTATAAAGTAGGTGAATAAGGCAAAAAGTAGCAAACCAATAAATAGGGTGAAAGCATTACAAGCAGTCTTGACTAAAAATTGTGCCTATTGGCTGTCATGCTTGGCTTTGGCTTCCCGATTTGAGGATACTGCGGCTATTTTTCAATACTATTTTTCTATTATGTTGCATCAAATAGGCTAAGTGACGGTTAATATTCATAATATTTTTAACGGCAATCCTACTTATGCAACCATGACTTGCTCATATACTAGCGCAGTTGGGTAAGAATAAACGTACAAAAACAGTGAGTATGCGTAAGATTGTTAAGCTTTACTCATTTATAAGGCTTTATATAGCGGCTTTTTAGATGAAAATCCTTGATGAAGCTACTTATTCATAATAAGGGTAAGACGAGCTTACTTTGGTTATATTCATATTAAGCGTTTATTATATTGAGTGCTCGCATAGTAAATAAGCCGTTTTCAATAAAAAAGACATCAACCCTATGACTGATGTCTTTTATACTATTTTTATCAAAATAACTGCTACTTTTTGAACTTATTGGCAAATGTTTTACCGCTGTTAGCGTCGACATTAATACTAACAATCTTGTTACCTTTTAATAGGTCAGCTTTATAATACGCCGTATGATTGGCATAATCGCGATCATTCTCAAATTCAATTTCTAATATCTTACCACCCGTTTGTTTTTCAGCGATATTAATGGCCTTCATAATATCGGTTTTTGCTTTTTTCTGAATTTGGTAAACGTTGATATCATCGCCATCAAGACGATCCGTTTCCTTTTTTACAATTTTACCTGTATTGGCATCTACTTTGATTTCATAATTGACGCTATCGGTACTGAATTCTAATTCATAGACGCCACCTTTGCCAATGGCATCGCTATCATCCTCATCAAAATCGGCACTGATTAAAATACCAGAAGCTGATTTACTGGCGATAGTAATGGCTTGCTTTAAGCTAATTTTCGCAGCTTGCGCAGCGCGTACTTCGTCTACATTACTAGCGGCACTGGCGGCTGTAGTTATGACGCCCGTCGTCAAGGCTAATGTCAGACAAGCACCCAATGTTGTTAGCTTAAAACCTTTGAGAATTTTATTCATCATATCG
Source organism: Psychrobacter communis (assembly GCF_014836505.1). Taxonomy (NCBI): domain Bacteria; kingdom Pseudomonadati; phylum Pseudomonadota; class Gammaproteobacteria; order Moraxellales; family Moraxellaceae; genus Psychrobacter; species Psychrobacter communis. Next base: position 70,139 of record NZ_JACSQR010000005.1, on the reverse strand, counting down.
TCTCCTGATTCATATTTTTATTTATTACTATCGATTTTGTTTACCGTATTTTTTATTCAACTCTACCGCTTTTCTTATCATAACGCTGATGAGATAGACCTGTGCAGCAAAAAAGTATCCTAATGTATCATCATTGTTTGCAGTCAAAAAAACCGCGCCTATCCTCTTAGATAAGCGCGGTTTATAAAAAACTGCTTTCGTATTAAGACAAGTTTAGTTCAAGATACCATAAGCACATAAGGCATCAGCAACGCGTTTAAAACCAACGATATTTGCCCCTGCCATATAGTCGATATAACCGTTATCGGTCTGGTTATATTTTTCTGAAGCGTCAGCGGCGCAGTCGTGGATATTTTTCATAATGCACTTTAAGCACTCATCGACTTCTTCAAAGGTTTTATATTGACGTACAGAGTTTTGTGACATCTCAAGACCCGATACCGCGACCCCGCCTGCGTTGGCCGCTTTACCTGGTGCATAGTGGACGCGGTGCAAACGCACATAGTCAATCGCATCAGCGGTCAGTGGCATGTTAGCGCCTTCGGCAATATATTTAATGCCGTTTTCAACCATTAATTTGGCATCTTCTTCATCAACTTCGTTTTGGGTCGCTGATGGAATGGCAATATCACCTTTGATATGCCAAGGTTTTTGCTTAGCCAACCATTCACCGCCGAATACATCGACATAATCACACAACGGCTTACTTTGGGCTTTTTGCTCTTTTAGCCAGTTGATTTTTTCTTGGTCCATACCGTTTGCATCGTGCAGCGTGCCTTGTGAATCAGATACGGTCAGTACTGTTGCACCCAGCATGTGGGCTTTTTCAGCGGCGTGGAGTGAGACGTTACCGGCACCTGATACCAACACTTTTTTGCCTTTGATGTTATCGTTTTGAGCGGCAAGCATGTTTTCTAAGAAGTAAACTGCGCCATAGCCGGTCGCTTCAGTACGCATTAAGCTACCACCAAAACCCACGCCTTTACCGGTCAAGACGCCGCCGTGCTCACGCGTTAGATTCTTATACATCGCAAACATATAGCTGACTTCACGTCCACCGACGCCGATATCGCCTGCCGGTACATCGATGTCTTTACTGACATATGGATGCAGCTCACGCATAAAGGCATAGCAAAAACGGCGGATTTCGCTGTCAGACTTACCTTTAGGATCAAAATCAGCGCCACCTTTACCGCCGCCCATCGGCAATCCAGTTAAGGCGTTTTTGAAAATTTGCTCAAAACCTAAGAACTTAAGGACCGATTGGTTGACGGTAGGATGAAAGCGGATGCCGCCTTTATAAGGACCTAAGGCGTTGCTGAATTGTACACGCCAGCCGCGGTTGACCTGCACTTCACCCTTATCGTTTTCCCAATTGATACGAAAAGCGATAACACGGTCAGGCTCGACAAGACGCTCAAATATTTTGAACGTATCATATTCCGGATGGGCGTCGTATAGCGGAGCAATGGTGATTGCAACTTCTTTTACCGCCTGAATAAACTCAGGTTGATGGGCGTAACGTGCTTCGACTTTTTCGATTGCCTGACTGATACTCATATAGGTTCCTTAGGGTAAAAATGGTCATCGTGCTGATTCACGCGGGTGTTTTATCGCTTAAATACAAACGATGGGATTTAAAACACCAATGTGAGATTGAAATCGTTTCTATACGCTAGTAAATATAGAAACTGGGGGATTAGAAGCCAACTGAATGTGTCTCTAAATCGTAAACCCAGAAGCACAAACAATTTTTATCTCATAACTATATAGCATTTTTTTGCTGTATAAGTCTAGTAAATATCACCATCATCAAAATTTATAAAGGATATTTATTTCATTGGTGGTGTTCTAAAAAGTATGCTGGCTATAAAAGTCAATAAAAAATCTATGCTAAGTTTACTGATTCTATAGGGCTTTCAAGGCTTTAAAAATTGTTCAAATTTTAATCAGCATACTTTTTGACACACCACCATTTCATTATAATCTATCAATAAACCCGCCGTGAAAACTCGTTAGTCAAAAAAATGACCGTGCTTATTTGAGTCATTTTCGGCAATGCTTTTTTTTACTTGCTACTTTGACTCTATAATAAAAACATCTTAATAGAAAATAAAAACACTAAATAACTTAAACTATGCCAACTTTTATTTATTAATCGCAATGAAATTGCGATAAACGGTAGTGAAATAGTATTGAGCGGTAAAAAAAACACCGAATATTAAGGCTTCAAACGTTGTTCAGCCATATCAATGGTGATAGTAAGGATTTATAATATCGCCCGCTAGTCGAAGACTAAAATCAGCAAATCCTCAATCCCAATTATCCCCTTATTTATTCGTCACAGAGAAATCGTTATGCGTACAGACTCATTCCAGCAAATCTTGGAAGACCTAAACAGCTCATCTGCCGATGTTGAAGCATCTGCCCTTATCTCGAACGACGGTCTTATGATTGCATCGGCGCTGCCTACAGGCGTTGATGAAGACCGCGTTGGCGCGATGTCTGCTGCTTTATTATCACTAGGTGACCGCGCAGGTCGTGAATTGGCTCGTGGTAGCATCGACCGTATTATGATCCAAGGCGAAAAAGGCTATGTGATTATGACCTCATCAGGTGATGAGGCGGTATTAACCATTATGGCAAAACCAAACGCCAAACTTGGCTTGATATTCTTAGATATTAAGCGCGCCTCAGAAGCCTTGGCAAAACTTATCTAATACTTATTTTTAAAGTTCTGTCATTAAGACTTTATGGGCTATCAGCGCTATAAACTACTTGATAAACAACACTTTAAATGAAAAATCATGCCTTGTCTTATAAAAATTATTTAAGGTATTGCATACCGTTTATATTGAATAAATCTAACAGTGCGGTTTAAAACCTGAGTTTAATTGTCAGTTTGCCATATAAATTTAAGTCATACGCTTAAACCAAATATTTTTTCAATAAGGTTTACGCTTTTTAATAATTATCACAACCATGATAAATGAAGGAGATTACAATGGGTTCTCCACTCCCCGACGCCATGAAGCCTGACATGCCAGCAGAAGAAGTCACTCTGACTTACCACGACGGCACTTCGCGCACTGTTTATGACACTGGTATCGAACGCCCTTATCCTGACGGTAAATTAATCGTCTCACGTACCGACTTAAACGGCGTTTTGACGCACGTGAATGATGCCTTTGTCGAGATTAGCGGCTATGATGTCGATGAATTAATCGGTAAGCAGCATTATATTTTACGCCATCCTGATATGCCAAAAGCGGCTTATAAAGACCTATGGTTGACCGCCGACGCTGGGCAAAAATGGCATGGCTATGTGAAAAACTTATGCAAAGATGGCAGTCACTATTGGGTTTACGCGACTGTCGTACCAAACGTGCGCCGCGGCGAAACGGTTGGTTATACTTCTGTGCGCCGTAAACCATCGCGCAGCAAGATTGATGCGGCAATCGCCCAATATGCCGAAATGAAACAAAATGAGGAAGGCTAAATCATGACGACACATAATATGTTAATCGCGCCTGATTTTTCGCCGGAGCGTTTTGCAGGCTGGCACATGTTTAATACTTTGATTCAAAAGCGTGCCAATCTCAACATGCACCTAAACATCCCTACCTCGCATGCTGAGCAAGAAACCGTTATCAGTGAAGGTGATATTCAAGTTATTTATGCCAACCCTTTTGATGCGGCTACCCTTATCCGTGAGCACGGTTACCATGCGGTTGCGCGCCCTATCGGCAAATCTGATGAGATGGTCATCGCCGCGGCGGCAAATAGCGATATCAATAGCTTAGACGACATCAAAGCTGGCGCTACTATAGCAATGGCTGATAACCACGATGTAAAATTGATTGGTTTACGCCTGCTTGAAGCGGTCGATATCGAAGATAATGACCTTAACTGGTCAGTGACTGAAACATATCAGGCAGCGGCGCGCCAAGTGATTAAGGGTGACGCGCAAGCAGCGTTCTTTTTGGCAGAGATTTTCCATAGCTTTTCACGCCTAACCAAAGCGCAGCTATCAGTGTTAATCGAAAGCGATTTGGCCGATATCAGCCACGTTTTGCTGATTAAAGACGGCTTTCCGGATACTGACATTTTGATGGATGCCATTTTGAATCTGCATAACGATGATGATGGTAAAGAAGCGTTGACTGAACTTGGTATGCCGCAAGGTTTTGAAGCCATGAACGAAGAAGACGCAGAATTTATGATTGATTTGATGCAAACGTTACTTGACTAGCAGGTTCATTGGCATCTTACTGCCGTCATAGCCTATTAGGCTACAATAATGCTAAGCAACCATCGCTATGGTCTATCACGTCATAGCGATTGAGCAAAGTGGTGGCCTAATAGCATTTTTATTAATACTTTTTGAATAACTTTTTAATCGCTTTTTGCATAGTGCTATGACTAACAGGACACGCTTATGTCTGCTTTAGATCTCATCAAAGAAAGTGAAATGGCAGCACGGCGCGTCTATCGTCTTTATTCGCGTAAAATATTTATCGCACCCAACAACCGCCATTTTCACGAACAACGTATCAATGCTGCCCTACTGTTAAACGAAAAAGAACCACTACAAGGCGCGGTAGCCGATTTTTTTTATGGCTGCTGGTATGACATCCCTTATGATGTCACCAATATGTTTACCCGTCTGCAAGGGCGCATGCTGCCGCCTATCGAGCAAGGCTTTCGTGATTGTATCGATAAAAAAAGCTATATCCAAAAAAACAGTATGCTGGCAACGCGCTGGAGCGTACTGGTCTCACCATCTTTAAATGAACAGACGCAGCGCCTGCGTATCAGTAGCGATGACGCCAAAGAAATCGCTAAAGACATCACCAACGATTTGATGCTCGCGCGTGACAATCAAGACTGGGATACCATAGAGCAAATCGAAAACGAGTTTTTTGCCCATTGTATCGCGCGTCACGACCGTCTGGCATTCTCCTTGGTTTGGTTTCGCTTGGGTAAAAGCGATTGGCAATTCGATGCGCGCTGGAATGACTGTCAGCAAAAACTTGAGCAAACCAAAGACACACAAGACGCTTAACGTGCTTATTTTTCATAGCATCATCAACATTCATCTAACGAGTAGCCGCTATGTCTTCTTATTTAAACGCTGATAAAACCTATCTGACCTTGACCCCAGCTGGCATTTTTGAGGCATTTTCGCAAAGTGAACCAACGCCTGAGCAGTTATCCTTGCAAGATTTATTGTCGCATAACGAGACGCTGCTGGCCGCTGACTGGCTCGAGCGCTATTCTGATGAATGGTTAGACAGCTTTTTAGAACATGGCTGGATTGAGAAGCTGTCGCTATTTTTGCCCGCGCCAAATTTGCCGCTTGATCAATTTTTACCGTATGTGGTTTCAAGCTTGTCGGGTAAACGCCGCGCGGCGATTGGTTCTGATGAAGGGTTTTGTCTGGCACGGATTGGCTATAGCCAAGAAGAAGCGGATATGCTCAGTGTGGCGGCGGCGGACTTTTCAGGCTTTATGCTACGCCAAAAACAACGCGGCTGGGCAGTAGAGAGCCAAGCGATTTCTTTCTTTCAGCAAGTTGATTTGCTGATTCCTGAAACCAGTTTTGTATTTTTATGGATTGATGGCTCAGGCTACGTGCTTATCATCGATGGCGAACCTTTAACCAACAACCGTGCCTTTGTTGAGTTGGTATGGGCGCTTAAAACGTCTGGGCTTAGATTTACTAATTAGACCGAATATTTAGCAAACTACACTTAATAAAACCAGTTGCTTCTTATAAATGCACTCTTTAACCATAAGCGGTGCATTTTTTGTATCTGTAACTTAAACTACTGAATATGATAATAAAAATTACCATTTATAATTTTATCGCGTAATAACAATACCCTTAGAATTAACAATAAAGGTTTAAACGTTAGATTATACTTATTATAAGCAACTGTTTACTTTTCCGTTAAATTTATAATTTTAATAAAAACCTCCATTGCTAGATTTTCCTCATCTTCACATTTCCAATGTTTTAAATCATCTTTATTAATAACTACATTCCCCGAACGTGGCAACTTTTGCCAAACCTTGCATTCTTGCTTATTTTTAGGACAGTTTATGGCTTCGCTAACCACTGTGCGCTTACGTTATCAAACGATTGAAATTGGCAATACTGACATTCATATCTGCACCCTACGCGACAATCAACAATTTAGTGACCCCGATAACGAGGCGCTGGACCTTGGTATTTGCTCGGCGTCGTGGCCGATGTTCGGCGTAATTTGGCCGTCAAGCTTGGTGCTGGCCAATCATATGCTTGATTATGATATTGCAGGCAAGCGTATCTTGGAAGTTGGCTGCGGTATGGCGTTATCAAGTCTACTACTGAACCATCGCCATGCCGATATTACTGCGACCGATTATCACCCGACGGTTGAGTATTTTTTGGATAGAAATACCACGTTGAACAATAATAAAGAAATTAACTTTGAACGCTTAGACTGGGCTGAAGACAATAGCCATCTTGGCAAGTTTGATATCATCATTGGTAGTGACTTGCTATATGAAGACCAGCATATTGATATCTTAGCGGAGTTTATCGAACGTCATGCGCTGCCAACTTGTGAGGTTATCGTCGTTGACCCTGGACGCGGGCGCAAAAACAAGCTGACCCATAAGATGGTTGAATTTGGCTTTAGCAGTCAGCACGTGAAACCTGAGGACACCACTTATCTTGATCTACCTTTTAAAGGGCATATTTTGACGTTTTCGCGTTAATATTTAAAACAATCAAAACTTATAGAATAAAAAAAGACGCCATTTTACGGCGTCTTTTTTATGCATTTTATATCGCGATTTATTGCTAGTGTCATTTATAAGTTTATGTATTTACAAGCGTCGAACCAAAGGTGGTTGCACACGTGAATACATGATTAATGAGATACCATTAGATATCAGCTCAATGGCCAATAGGACGCCAAGAATATAAGTCGCTGACTGCGGATAGCTGGTGAATATCATGATAGCCAACGCAATCGAGATAAGCCCTGAGATTAATATTGGCACAAAAGCCACGGTTCGGCGTAAACCAAAAGCAACTATTACTCTGACAATACCCGTTGCCATAAATAAAATCGCAATCACCATGGTTAGGGTCAAAATACCTTGTAGCGGGTTTTGTAGTAGCTCAATACCAATAAATATGCCAAGTACACCGCCGATGGCCGCCAACACTTTACCCGTCGTGGTATAAGCACGGAACAGGGCAATAAACTGTAAAATACCAACCAAAAGAAAGACGAATCCAGCCAGTTGTTCGGCAGCGAAACTGGCGCTAAGCGGATTAAAAAAAGCAAAGATACCGCCAAGAATACTGATGATACCAACGACTAGCCACAGTGTACGACTCATAAGATCCCCTTACTTTATATTTATAATGCGCAAATGATATCGCAGGTTATTGGCAGCCTTGTATGACGGTAGTAATGTATTCAGGTAATCCTGTTACCATCGGTGCCTAGGCGTTGTACTATGCTTATAACCCTGCTAACGGTTTAGGCGTAATATACCTATCATCCAAACGATTCTTGGCGTCAAATTATTTATCAACCCAGCCCTGCTGTCGGGCATAGGCAAGTTGCTCGGGCGTATCGATATCATAGCTCAGCTGTTTATTGAAGACTGTACTGATTTCACTGGGCGAGAGCGCTCTGATTAAATGACGTAGGCCTTTGTCTCCACGTATATGAAACTGCCATTGTTTAAGTAGCTGATAATCGATAACTAACGGTAGACCAACGATGGGATTTTTCGTTTCATTTTTGACCTCGGCTTTACGCTCGATATGGTCGTCTTTTGATAACGTATCGAAAATCTGCCAATACTCATAAGCGCTAGCAGCCACTAGATGCTTACCGGCTAGCAATCCATTAACATGTTCCATATCCAATAAAACTTGGTCAACCCCCATAATCAACACTCGCTCAAGCGCTTCATGATTAAAATCTTTATCATTAACAAACTGAGTCAAGGCTTCAATAGCAGTATAAAGACTATGTCCCATACCAGTTTCGGGCGTTTGGTTAATGACAGTTTCGATATGTAGATGGGTGTCGCTTAGTTTTGCTATCTCACTAGCTATCGATGCCTTGTTTTTAGGAATAACAACAATAATAACTTGCGGATTTGTGCTTGCTGCCAGTCTTATCATATGGCTAATTAACGGAACACCATTTTTACAAAGCAGCTGCTTAGCTTGACCCAGACGACGACTGAGGCCACTGGCTAAAATAATGATGCCATGGTTGGTTTGCTGCTCAAGGTTTTGATTTGATATTGCGGCGCTATTTGACGTCGAGTCACTTTTCTTCATACATCGCTCAATATTTCAGATGTCGTATTATTGCTCGCTGAAAATTTGGCAGTCGCAGTTTGCTTATGCATAACGGCGCTTATTTGTGCCATGATGCCAAGTGCTAAAGCTTCAGGGCCATCACCGCCTAATTTATAACCAATCGGATAGTGGAGTTTTTTCACGCCCTCACTTAAACTTGCCGGATTGTCTTTGACAGCACGAATCTCATTTACCAAGCGCTCGGTTCGATAACTTGGGCCTAATTGCCCAAGATATTTATAATGAGTAGGATGCTCTAACAATAGTGAAAGACGGGCACGGTCTTGGGTCAAACTGTGCGACATCAACGCGACCGCCGCATGACGACTGAGCTTCAGCAGTTTCTCATTATCGTCCAATGCGACTGGCATCACGATATCCGCTTCGGGAAAACGCAGACGCGTGGCATAGTGAACGCGACTATCAATAACGCTGACATGCCAATCTTGTAATTTTGCCATGGTCACAAGCGGCATCACATCATTCCCTGCCCCGCAAATAAGCAAACGGTGTTGTGGTTGTAGACGCTGGATAAGCCATTCTGTGGTGATATCACCGTTTTTTAGGACAACGTATTCGGTATTTTTGTTAGAAACTTCATGCGTTGACAGTTTTTTAATGGTATCTCTAATCTCATGAGTAAAAATATTCGATTGCTCAATGAACCCTTTATTGCCCATACTAGCGCCACTGACAAAAGTTATTTTTTCGTTAGCAATATAGTCTTTCAAATCTAGCCGAAGCCCAATGGGTAAATGGTATTGATCATTTGCGCGAATTAACGTCGCTATCGTTGTAGGATTTTGGCTACGACGAACATGACGAATAACTTCTAAAAACGGCCTTGCGGCTGTCAAACGCTCAAACAGTACATGAACCTTGCCATTACAGCCCAAACCGAAATTTAGCTCATTTTCTAAATCGCCATTTCCATTGCCATTACTTTCACTATCATCATCTGCCTCGTCACTCTCATCACTACCCGTTTGATAAACCTGCACGTTTGCGCCATGACGCGTCAACCAAAAAGCACGTTTGATGATATGTGGTTCTAGGCAACCACCGCTAATCATCCCAACCGAGCGTCCATCAGCGCAGATAAGCATCATTGCCCCAGGCCGACGATAGGCCGAGCCTTCGGTACGTACTACCGTTGCTAACACCGCACCGATGTTTTGCTGCTGCGCCTCGCCTGCGAGCTTTAGAATATCAGCGACCTGATTCATAGTGCCTCTTATCTCTATTTATTTTTATTTTAGTTTCAGTTTTAATGATTAAAATTGCATTTCGCCTTATAAAAACCCGCTAGTGATGGCCGCTAGCGGGTTTTTATATCAAGCATCAGTTAGCCATTCGTTAATATCGACTATCAACAATAGTTATTCTGGCAACTCATAAAGCAGCTTATCAAGAGTGATTGGGAAATCGTAAACGCGCACACCGACCGCATTATAAATAGCATTAGCAATAGCCGCCGCTGCTCCAGAAATCGCGGTTTCGCCAATCCCTTTGATATGCATGGGATTGGTATAAGGGTCATCTTCTTCGACCAATATTACCTCCAGTTGCGGCACATCGGCATTGACCGGCACATGGTATTCAGCAAGATCATGATTGCATAGGCGACCATCACGCTTATCATGGATGATTTCCTCCATAAGCGCCGAACCAATACCGAAAACCATACCCCCGTAGCATTGTGAAGTGGCGGTTTTATGGTTAAGAATACGTCCGGCAGCAAAGGCGCCCGTCATGCGTTTAAGACGAATCTCGCCAGTCACTCTATGGACGGCGACTTCCGCGAAATTGACACCAAACGACGCTTGGCGATGGCTTTTGGCATTTTTTCCTGGTTTGATTTGACCTTTAGCGCTCATTTTTTTCTCATCGCATGCAGCGATAATATCTGCCAATGCATAAGACTGAAAATTGCTAAAATCGTATTTTTCTGCAGCAGACTCGGGTAAAGCTAAACCCGTTTTTTCAGTGACTGTATCTTTTAAATCTAGCGCTTTGTCTTTAAGCGTTTCAACCGCTGCTTCTGTTACGCTAGGGTCATGTTCACCTGCTCGTTTAATCTGACCTTTATCAAGCTGAATGGTGTCTGGATAAAGCCCGACTTTTTCTGCCAACATATCGCGTAGTTGCTCACAGGCAAGATAGATACCGCTCCCTGCACTTGCGGCGCCCACACTACCACCCGAACCTGAAGCCGGTGGCAACTCACTATCACCCAGCTTCATCTCGATATGGTCTATTGGTAAGCCTAGTAAATCAGCGGCAACCTGAGAAAATACCGTATAAGAGCCCGTACCGATATCGGTCATATCGGTTTCGATAATGGCTTTAATGCCAAGGGCTTTTGAATCGTCAACTTGCAGTGTCGCCCGCGCCTCTGACGGTTTTAATTGGTTACCACGAGCGGATGCCGCCATCCCCGTACCAATCCACCAATCTCCCTCTAACTGACTGACAGGTTTAGGATTGCGCTGCTCCCAACCGAATTGCGCCGCCCCTTGCTCCATACAAGCAAGTAGCTGCCGCGTCGAAAACGGAATGTCTTGGCTTGGGTCTTGCTCAGGCTCGTTACGACGTCGCAGCTCAAGCGGATCGATATTCAATTGCGTGGCCAATTCATCCATCGCACATTCAACCGCAATCATACCGACCGCTTCACCGGGTGCGCGCATAGAGCCAGAAAGCACGTAATTCATATCTACTTGTTTATAATTCACGCGGCGATTTTCACCGCGGTATAAATATTTAGTCGATAATGCTGTCGGCTCAAAAAATGCCTCACCCGGTAAATTACTGCCAACGGTATCGTGAATAAAGGTATTGATGATGCCGTCTTTATCACAGCCAATGGCGATACGCTGGCGAGTGTTTGAGCGTCTAACGGTCGCTTCCATCACTTGCGGACGCGTCATACTGATCAGCACCGGACGACCAAGCTCTTTTGCCGCAATCGCTGCTGCAATCGACTCAGGCGCGATACCCAATTTACTACCGAAACCGCCACCAACAAAATAAGAAATTAGTTGGACCTGATCTTTTTTTAGATCTAAAGCATCCATCACTTGCTGTTTGCAAGGTGCAATCATTTGGTTTGAGGTATACATGATGAGCTTATCGTCTTCCCAATAAGCCAGCGTCGCATGCGGCTCCATCGGCGAGTTGCTTTGACTTGGCGTATGGTAAAAGCGATCGAGAGTAATTTCCGCTTGCGCCAAGCCTTTTTCAGGGTCGCCTGTAACAGAATTTTTATCTGGGCCCTTTTGCTCATTGACATCATGAGCACTTGGCAGCTCTTGGGTAAAGTTTAATGCCGCTTGTTCGGTCTCATTTTTATAAGTGACTTTAAGGGCATTAGCGCCTTCGGTCGCCGCTTCAAAAGTCTCAGCAACCACTACCGCTATCGGCTGCCCGTGATAATAAATCTCGCTAGCGCCTTGGGTTGGTGCTTCGGTCTCACCGCCTTGCTGTGAGTTTCGCAAAAAATGCTTAGGATCGGTCACCACTTTGATGATGCCAGGAATATCTTCTAAAGCACTGCTATCGATATTTTCCACTTGTCCTTTGGCTATTTTCGCGCCAACTAAAACGCCGTAAACTTGATTTTCTCGATAAAACTCTGCTGAGTAAGGTGCTTGTCCGCTGACCTTTAACGAACCATCAACACGGTTAATCGGTTTGCCGACCAAATTGCTTGCTGTTTTGTCAAAAAGCGAATCGACAGGCTCATTCATCATCATTTTTTTGGTAGGTTCTGATGGCAATACTGAGTCCAATAATGACATGATTATGCTCCCTCGCCCGCTAAGGCGCGCTGAATAACTTGTTTAAGTAGGCGACGCGTCAATGGTATTTTAAAATCGTTTTGACCGTGACCTTTGGCCTCTTTTAATAATAAGTCTGCGGCTTGTGCGATCGTAGCGTCATCACCCGCTGTGCCCGTTAATAATGCTTCAACGTCTTCATTACGCCACGGCATCACCCCAATACCACCAAACGCCAAACGTACAGTCGCCAAATTACCCGTATCATCGCTCTCGATGACAGACGCACAAGACACTAAGGCAAAGGCGTAAGAAGCGCGGTCACGTACTTTGTCGTAGGTATGCATGCCTTTGATAGGCGATGGTAAAACAACATGAGTGATAAGCTCGCCACTCTCCAAGACATTTTCGATATGCGGCGTGTCTTTTGGCAGACAATAAAAGTCTTTGACTGGAATAGAACGGGTCGAACCATCTGCTTTCACCGTTTCAATGACAGCGTCAAGCAACCGCATTGCCACCGCCATATCCGATGGGTGCTGAGCAATACAGGCATCACTTGTACCTAAAACAGCTAGGGTACGGTGCTCGCCATTAATCGCTGGACAGCCACTACCGGGTTCACGTTTATTGCACGGACTGTCGGTCTGATAAAAATAATAACAACGCGTGCGCTGTAAAAAATTACCGCCAGTGGTGGCTTTATTACGCAGTTGACCCGTCGCGCCAGCTAAAATAGCGCGCGATAATACCGGATAATTGGCAATGACCTCCGGATGCGCCGCCAAATCACTGTTGGTGACCAGCGTACCGATACGTAATCCGCCATCAGCAGTCGTTTCGATTTGCTCAAGCTCAAGACGGGTGATATCGACCAATTTGGTTGGTGTTTCAATCTCAAACTTCATTAAATCTAAGAGATTGGTACCACCGCCGATAAATGACGCATCTTTTGGGCTGGCAGCAGTCGCTGCTTGCTCAGGAGCTTCGGCACGGACATAGTCAAAGCGTTTCATAAGTGAGCTCCTAATTGGGCGTTATGGTTTTTATTTTGTGACGCCTCATTTTGCGACGGCTTACTAAGCTGAGTTTCACTAGGCGGCGGCGACCAAATACCGGTAACGCTTGCAGCATCTGAGCCTTTTGTAGGTATAGTATTTTTTGTAGTTATAGTAGTAGAGACAGCTTTACCTGTTACGTTATTTTCCAAGACTTGCGAGATGGCATTAATAATGTTCGGATAAGCCGAACAGCGACAAATATTACCGCTCATGCGTTCGGCGATTTCTTGTACCAGCAAGCCATCAGGATTTTGCAAATCGGTAGTCACATAGCTTGGCCAGTTTTGCTTAATCTCTTCAATCAAAGCAGTGGCTGAACAAATTTGCCCCGGCGTACAGTAACCGCACTGAAACGCATCGTGGTCTTTAAACGCTTGCTGTAAGTCTGAGAGCGATTCAGGCATTCCAATGCCTTCAATCGTCGTAATCTCATCACCGTCGTGCATGATCGCAAGGGTCAGGCAAGAATTAACCCGTCGCCCATTAATGAGCATGGTACAAGCGCCGCATTGACCGTGGTCGCAGCCCTTTTTGGGTCCAGTAATTTGTAGATGCTGGCGGCAGACATCAAGCAATGTCGTGCGCGGATCAAGATTATCGAGCTGATAATCTTGCTGATTAATCGTTAACGTCAAGGTAGACATGCTGGCTTCTCGCTGGCAGTTATTCATAAAAGGATAAGTGTGCACGCTCTTAAACAGCGTCAATCGTTTCATTATGGCGTATCAAAAACAGCGCTTTGTTTTTACTTTGTAGTCATTGCAGTGTAGTTTTTTTAAGCAAATAGTGAGGACAAAACTTTTTTGTCAACTTTTAAACCTACGATAACTCTCCTTTACAACTGCGGTTGGCTGCTTAACCTCGTTAGTAGAACCTGTAACTTAGCAACCATTGTAATCACGATTTCATTCTCTTAATATGGATTCAACTTTATAAAACCTTCTATAAATAAATCGAACATAATCAATAAAATAGGTATAAAAATATGGAAAACTCAAATCAACTGCTATCCGGAAAACCTCTGCGCATCGATATCGTCTCAGACGTGGTTTGCCCGTGGTGTATCATCGGTTATCGTCAATTGGCTGAGGCGCTCAAGCAAACCAATACCGAGCACGAAATACACTGGCATCCATTTGAGCTAAATCCTAATATGCCAAGCGCAGGACAAAATTTGCGCGAGCACATTATGAAAAAATACGGTTCGAGCAAGGAAGAATCAGACGCGAGCCGCCTTAGAATGACGCAAGCGGGCAATGAAGTTGGCTTTGAATTTAATTTCAACGATGACACGCGGATACACAATACTTTTAATCTGCATCAGCTGTTGTATTGGGCAGGTCAACAAGGACAAAAGCCGATGCATGACTTAAAGCAGGCGTTATTTGGCGCGCACTTTACCGATGGTCGCAACATCTCTGATAATACGGTGCTGGCTGATATTGCAGCGGAAGTTGGACTTAATCGTGAAGAGGCGCTGGCTGTGCTGGAGGATCAGCGTTTTGCCAAAGAGGTACGCGCAGAAGAGCGCCACTGGCAGCAGCAAGGTATCCAAAGCGTACCAGCAATGATTTTTAATGAGCGGCACTTGGTCAGCGGCGCGCAAGGCGTGGACAATTACGTCAATATTTTACAACAATTGGCTGCTATGCAAGAGTAAATAAAGCTTTGCTAATAGGACTATGATTAATGAGTAAAGAAAAATTACTGACGCTGTCAGACGAAGCAGAAGAAATTGTCTTGGATAAGCTTAGAGAGTATATGAGCGAGGAATTTGATGTTGATATTGGCAACCTGCCTGCTAAGTTTTTATTGGATTTTATAATCGAAACCTTGGGACCACTTCTCTACAATCAAGTGGTCGACGATATTGAACCTTGGTTATACGATAGATTTACAGGCGTTTTAGAAGATATGCACAGCTTTAAAAAAGATTAAAAGGCATACAAAAAAACGCCGCCCCATTATAGGAGCGGCATTTTTATTTAATAGCGTTAAAAAAGCTTAGCTATCTAAGCATCATTCTAGAAATGCACCACAGAGCGAATACTCTCACCTTTATGCATCAAGTCAAAAGCTTCGTTGATATCTTCTAACGGCATGGTATGAGTAATAAAGTCTTGTAACGGAATTTCTCCTGCTAGGTAGCGCTCGACGTAGCCTGGCAACTCTGAGCGACCTTTGACACCACCAAAGGCTGAACCGCGCCAGACGCGACCTGTGACTAACTGGAATGGACGGGTTGATATTTCTTGCCCTGCGCCCGCGACACCGATGATGACTGACTCGCCCCAACCTTTATGGCAGCACTCTAACGCTGAGCGCATGACATCAACATTACCGATACATTCAAACGAATAATCAACGCCGCCATCGGTCAGCTCAACGATGACATCTTGGATTGGCTTATCGTAGTCTTTTGGATTGATGCAATCAGTCGCGCCCAATTTTTTGGCCAATTCAAACTTGCTTTCGTTAATATCAATGGCAATAATACGGCTGGCCTTGGCCATTTGTGCACCGATAACCGCTGATAGTCCGATACCGCCTAAACCAAAGATGGCAACCGTTGCACCTTCTTCGACTTTTGCAGTATTCATGACAGCGCCCATACCAGTGGTCACGCCGCAACCAAGTAAGCAAACTTCTTCTAGCGGCGCTTCTTTGTTCACTTTTGCCAATGAAATCTCTGGCAACACCGTATATTCAGAAAAGGTTGAGCAACCCATATAATGGTAAATTGGCTCGCCATCTTTATAAAAGCGCGTCGTACCGTCTGGCATTAAGCCTTTACCTTGGGTCTCACGTACCGCCGAGCACAGGTTGGTTTTACCTGAGCGGCACATTTTACAGACGCCGCACTCTGCAGTATATAAAGGAATGACATGGTCGCCGACTTGCACGCTGGTGACGCCTTCGCCGATTTGCTCAACGATACCGCCGCCTTCGTGGCCTAAAATTGCAGGAAACACACCTTCTGGGTCTTCACCAGATAAGGTGAACGCGTCAGTATGACAAACACCACTGGCGACAATTTTCACCAGTACTTCGCCTTTTTTGGGCAGCATCACATCCACTTCTTCGATAGACAATGGCTCATTTGGCCCCCACGCAATGGCGGCTTTGGATTTGATAAAGTTATCTGACATAGTATTCTCTCTTTTTAATTAATTTTATCGTTTATTATCCGCAGACCAATTTAGCTTATAGCGCTTACTTGATAGAGGCAAGCGCTAGTTATAGCAGTTTATATTTGAGCTGTTTGTAAAGGATTCATTTTATGCTGTCCATTATAGTTGTTTCTGCTGTGATAACAATATGCTATATTTGCAAATATCTTTTACACAATGGTAATAATCATGCGCTGGGATGGCATTAGCGAGTTCGTCTATGTGGCGGAATACGAAAGCTTTACACGAGCAGCAAAAGAATTGGGTATTTCAACCGCGCAGGTCAGTCGGCAGATAAGCGCCTTAGAAAAACGCCTTAACATTAAATTGCTCTATCGTACGACGCGCAAGGTATCGCTGACTGAAGAAGGTCGGGTATTTTATCAGCATTGCCGCGGTGTGCTTGACGGCTTAGATGCGGCCGAACAAGCCGTAAGCAATTTACAAACCAAACCCCAAGGCAGAATTAAACTGACCGCGCCTGTCACCTATGGCGAACAGCAGTTATTGCCCCTTATCAATGATTTTATGGTGCAATACCGCGATATCGAAGTGACGGCTTTTTTAAGCAATCAAAAAATTGACTTGATCGAGGGTGGTTATGATTTGGCGATTCGTATTGGCAAATTAAGCGACTCAACGATGATGGCAAAAAAACTTAGTCATCGTACCAACTTTGTCTGCGCCGCGCCCGCTTATCTAGAAAAGTACGGCGTACCATATTCTCTAGTCGACTTAAGACACCATAATTGCTTACTTGGTACGCGGGATTATTGGCACTTTATAGAAGATAGCGGTAATGCAAATAATGCTGATAAAGAAACAAACCTACGCGTCTCTGGCAGCGTACAATATAACAGCGGTCACAGCCTAGTCGATGCAGCGCTAAAAGGCTTGGGTATCGTACAGTTGCCTGATTATTATGTGCAAAAATATCTAGAATCCGGTGCGCTGGTCAGCGTATTAGATGACTATAGAGAGCCTGAGGAAGGGATTTGGGCGATTTATCCGCACAATCGTCATTTATCGCCAAAAATCAGATTGCTGGTGGACTATTTAGCAGAGCGCTTATCTTAATAAAGCTTGAAAGTGGCGATTTAGGATTAAGGCTACTTATTGTTATAAATTAAGTAAAAATCTTATTTTGACGACTTAGACCGTATTATTTGAGCGTTTAACTCTACTTTTAGCTTTTTTGCACACTCAATAATCTTTTTACGATCGGCGGCGATAGCGCCATATTCAAGCGCGGTTTTACGCATTTGCACGGTGACGTCATAATGCGGATAGCTGGCGTTTTGATGAAATAAGCGCTTATCTACTTCAATCAATGCGGCAAAATCGTGCAACTCTTGCAAGGTATCAGCGAGCATATGGCACCATTTATAGCCTTTAAATTCTATTTGCATAAAATCTACGTAAATTGCCATATGCATGCACTCCTTTATTTTTACTAAAAATTTATCACGCCCTAAACAGCACTTTCACAAAACAGCCATTAAAACAATTCACTTGTCTCTTTCTTGAGCTGTTTAAGCACCGTTTGATATTCGCTATCGCTGGTTGCAAGTGTGCTTAAACGGCCATAGCGCAATTGGCGATAGTGTTGTTGAATCCGCTCAATTTTTACTTGGACAGTTTTTGAGTCACCACTAGCGGTTAGCTTACTGGCATTATTATGCTTACTACTATTTTGACCACTGTCATCATCGATTGCGCTTGCCAAACGCGCAAGCCAAGCCAACTGCCCTTCACTCTCTGAACGCGCTAACGATTTATCCGCTTTAGCGATGCGTTTTGAGAGTTGGGCAAGTGGCAGGTCTGCTGGATGCCAACGTTTGCGGCGACGCTGCCAGATAACAAACACAAGAATCGCCATAACGCTAATGGCACTTACTGCCAACCAAGTGATTTGCTGCATGATTGAGCGAATATTAAACCATTTAAGCAATGAGTCAGCTTGCTTATCTTGATCGTAACCAACGACGTCCTTTTGCCAATAATAGCTCGCTTGGTCTGACAGACGACGTAAGGTTTGCAGCATTTGATACTGCTGATAGCTGATTTGTGCCCCAGCGCCCTCGCCAAATATTGCTGCTCCTCGCGCCTGTGTCAACGCATCCATGCCTTGCTCGACGCGCTCAGGGGCAACAAAAGCTGTCGGATCGACACGTACCCAACCTTGACCCTCAAGCCAGACTTCCGTCCAAGCATGCGCATCCATTTGCCGCACTTCCCAAACGTTACCGTTACGACTAGGCTCTCCGCCTTGATAGCCGGCGACAACGCGAGCAGGAATACCAGCGGCGCGCAGCATAAAAGTAAAGCTAGAAGAATAATGCTCACAAAATCCCGCTTTGGTGTCAAATAAAAACTCGTCAATACGGTTGGTATTTAAACGTGGCGGTGATAGCGTATAGCGAAAGTTCGTTTGATTTATCCAGCGCTCGATTGCCTGTATATAGCGCACGGGATCCGAGCCAGACTGGACAAATAACTGCTGCGCCAGTAGGCGTGCTTGCGGATTACCGCTACTTGGTAGTGCAAGATTGAGACGGCGCGACTCATCAGACAGTACAGGGTCGATACGCATCGGCGCAAACTGCAAGACATCGTAGCGCAGCTGCTGGGTAACCGGCTGATCTTTTCGTAAGGTAAAATTTGAGGTAATACTGATATCTTGCTGCTGAGCAAAAGGATAATCAAGTCCAAATAGCCAGTTTTGCTGCGTCGGCTCTAAGATAATTTGATAGCGATTCGGGGCAATTTTCACCTCATCAGGAACGGTCGCTAAGGCATTCGCTATCCAATTTGGCATTTGCGGCGCGGGTTGCCATTCTCGTTGCTGCGAACTGGGACGCCATGTGATCCCATCAAAATCACTAAAAACCAAACCACGCCAATAAAGCTGCTGCTGTGGCGGGCGCTTATCTGCAAACTCTACCCGAAAAGCCAGCTCAGTCGACTGGCCCAAATTGGCAAAGTCGCCGGGCGACATACTGTCAGAGACACCCGTAGTCGCTTGCTGACCTGAGAGCTGTACTGACCATAGCGGCGGCAAGCGCGGAAAGAATAAAAACAACACAACCAACAGCGGCAATGCGCCAATACCCAGCACGCCCAAAGTACGCAGACGCCCATCACCGCGAGTATTGCCATCATCGTTAAGCGCTATAAACGCCAACAATACAATGACCGCACCGATGATTACCTCTACTGTCGTCACAATGCCTTGATCCATCAAAAACAGTGAAGCAAGGACAAACAAAGATAAATTGAGCACCACATAAGCATCACGGCGCTTGTACAATTCCCACAGCTTACTGATAAGGCACAGCACTAAAAACGCGACGCCCATATCCAGACCAAACGCCGTGTTATAGGTCAGCCATAAGCCCACAAGCCCAAGTAAGAAGCCAAGCATTTGCATGCTTTGATAAACGCGCTTTAGATGCGTCAGTTTTTTAAACTTAGCTTTAATACGCGGTAGTTGGGCAATGATACTGACCAGCGCAAAACCTATAAGCCATAACGGCAAGTGCGCTGCATGCGGTAAAATAACGATGATTTGAGCAATTAATACCCAATAATACGCTGGTAAGGCAAATAGCTTGCGAGTCCATTTAGCATCGCTAGCCTGCTCAGTGTGAGAAGTGATATGTTGACCCAAAGCCAATTGTGCAAAGTTCGCAGGGTTTATCTGTGTCTCATTTGCAAGGTGGTGTTTGAAGTTGTTCATGGTGATTTTGCCAATCGTAACAAACAGGCTTGTGCAAACGTTTCACCTGCGCCCTTCGTTGCAGCAGAATGCTTATTAACCGTTGTCTCATTGGGTAAGCGCATGTTAAATGGGACGCCAAGTTCACCCAATGTCAGCACCCCATACGCCATTTGCGCCAGTTTTTGTTCATGCTGCGCCGCTGGCATATCAGCATAGTCTAAGGTTTGCTCATGGCCGACAGGATCAGTGAAATGTTTGGTAAACATCCCTTGGCCGCGCGCCACGTGTCCCCAAGAAACGCGTGCTAACGACTCGCCTACGATATAGTTATCAAGCCGGTCAAAGTCGTCTTGACCTTGGCGATATTGCCCGCCTATGGGCAAATCCTCCGGACTGGCAATGGCATATTGTGCCTGCCAGTCAAATACTTCAGGTTTTGGATAAACCCACGCGCGACGGGCGAAATAGACATACGACCAAGCGCGCATAATCCCTAAGGGGTAAACGGTTTTTATTTTTAATCTTGGTAGTTGCAACTGCCCACGACGATGCGTCTGCACCGGCAAACGAATGATTTGTTCATCTTGTAGGCGCGTGACCAATACTGAGTGCTGACTATCAGCGTGAATCTCACGTTTGTTATCGTTGTTTTTATTGGCTTTTCTATCGACCTTTTTATGAGGCTTTTGCTCAGTTTGCGCAGAGACAATTTGCTCAAAGGTAAATAATAACTGCCGTCTTGGTCGGCGGCTGTCATTACGCAGCTGCAACGTGACCCAAACAGGCGCGCCGGCTTCTGCCATGGTGATATCAAGCAGACGGACTTGCAGACCCGAGATATGGGCGAAGGTTACATGAAAGCTAATGAGCCAGACGCTGATGAGATAAAAGCACAGCCCCAATACCAAGTTATTACCATAGTTGATACCAGCGATAAAGGTGATGATTAATAAAACGGCAAACAGCAACCCTTCACGGCTAAAAAAGATATAGACGTTACGCAAATTCAGCGTCGCACTATCACTTTTGGGCGCACGCGAGGCAAACCAACGGCTTAACACTGAGCGAGCTGGTACGGTTAAGGCTTTTGGCAATATGCTCATGACTACCCTATCCTTACCATAAAAGATGCAAACAATTAAACAACGTCAGCCACATCTGCCAAAATGCGTTGGGCGATGGTTTGTGTCGCTTGTCCTCCCGTCACATGCGCAGGCACGAAACGCTGGCCAAGTCGATGGTCAGTGACCGCCGCAAACACCGCTTGAATATCTTCAGGCGTCACCTCCATATGTCCCGATACATAAGCATATGCTTGCGCCGCACGCTGTAGTGATAGCACACCACGCGGTGATAAACCATGATAATCAAAGCTTGCACGCGTTTTTGCGACCAGTCTTTGCAGATAATCCAACACCACATCGGCGACATATATTTGCTTGACCCCTTGCTGCGCTAATAATACAGCCTGCGTATCAAGCACTGCGGGCAGCTTTTTTAATAGCTCACGACGATTTTGTCCCTTTAACAGCTCGCGCTCAGCGGCAGGCGATGGATAACCAAGCGACAAACACAATAAAAAACGATCTAGCTGCGATTCAGGCAGCGGATAGACGCCCGCTTGCTGCAATGGGTTTTGGGTGGCTATGACAAAAAATGGCTGCGGCAATAGATAGGTTTGCCCATCTTGTGTCACTTGCCGCTCCTCCATCGCTTCTAATAACGCGCTTTGTGTCTTAGGGCTAGAGCGATTGATCTCGTCGGCGAGTAACAGCTGCGTAAAGATAGGGCCGGGACGAAACTCGAATTGCTGCTGACTTTGATCAAAAATACTCATACCCAAGATATCTGCTGGCAGCATATCATTGGTAAATTGCACGCGGCTAAAGCTTAACCCGAGCAATTGCGCCAAGCCTTGCGCCAACGTCGTTTTACCCATACCTGGCAGATCTTGCAACAACAAGTGCCCGCCTGCCAAAATACCACTGAGCGCCAGTTTAACCACCTCGGGTTTATCTAGCACTATTTGATTTAATTGCGCCATTAGCTGAGCAATTTTTTGCTGATTATGGCGATAGTCATTGGTGGCTTGGCTCATTATCGATTCTTGGCTCATTTTTTAATGAAATAGGTTTAAAAAAGAACACCTCTCTGTTAGGTATTTCTCAATCGAGCGTTGCTGCTATTTTGTTTCATCAACTGTTGGTACCGGTGCCCGCAGCGTTGATAAATAGGCAATCACATCGGCACGCTCCTTACTATCTGGCATCGGATCTGACAGCATTTTTGAATCGGGCATGGCTTTTTCAGCATCAGCGATATAAGTATCAAGCGTCTTAGCATCCCATACCCAACCTGATGCCGCAAGCCCTTCGCTATAGGTATAATCCTCTAGCTCGGCGGCTTTTGCGCCATAAATATTCATCAGCTGCGGCCCTTTTTTATTGAGCCCAGGGTTAAGCTGATGACACTGACCGCATGCGTCTTGGTATATCAGCGCACCGTTATCGGCATCACCCTCAGTATAAAGCGGCAGCGTGACCGGATCTCGATAATCAGGCGGTGTTTTTTCACAAGCGGTGAACAATAGCATAGCGGCACATACAGCGCCTAATGAGTATTTTTTGATAATAGACATGGTGGAATAATCTTAAATTGAGGAGCAGAGGCTATGTATGCGCCTACCTTCACCATAATACAAGGTAAAAAGGATAAACAAACATAACGCTGCGTAGAAGTATATATCGTTGCTAACCGTTAAACAGGGCTAATGTAACATGAAGTTTATTTACCCAAATTTAGCTCTCGCTTGCCACTTTTATGGTATTACTAGGTGCTTCTAAATAATAACCCTGTAAGTAGCGTGCGCCTACGCTCCACGCGACTGACATGGTCGCCGCATCTTCAATATATGGCATCAAGACATCAACGCTAATTTCATTGGTACGCATGATGAGCGACTTAACCGTTTCTAAATTCTCTGGGTTATCAAGGCTATCGACATAATTTCGGGCTAAGCGCACCATATCAGGCTGCACAAAATTGGCCAGCTCAACCGATTTAGCAGACGAGCCAAAATTATTAATACCCAGCTGACAGTTTACTTAGTTAAGCGCCGTAAATTGAGATTTCGCCACGGTTAAATGGTCAGCAATGTCTTTTTCATTAAACTGCAAGGTTAGCGCGCCCGCTCTGCCGCCAACTGCATTGATGAGTTGACTAGCAACGCTCGGTAGTTTTTTATCTATCAACGACGCATTGGTCAGTTGTACCAGTAACCTTGCATCTGGATGGGATTTACGCACATCATTGATTTTTTTACAGGCATTAATCAGTATCCAGCGATCAATTTTTTCAAGGAGCTTGTGCGCTTTAGCCACCGCCATAAACTGGTCAGGGGTCAGTACGGTATTGTTTGCATCGGCTAATGGCAGGCGTAGATACACCTCAAAGAAATCACTGCGATCATGATTGATATCATATATGGGCTGGAAAGACAACTCAAAGCGATTATTAGCAATAGCATCGACTAAAGACTCAGCAAGGGCATGATCATCACTATTGGCATGTTCGCTAGCGTCATATAAATGGTATTTATCACCATGATTGGAGGTTTCAATCATAATTTGATTGATAGCATCCAGAGCCCGTTCGAGCAACACTTTTGGCTCAGGCGTATTTTTTTCTATTTTTACGATCGCAATACTTGCCGTCGTACTTGTCGTCCGTTTATCCACTTCAATTAGCATATCACTAATGGTCGAGCCAATTTTCTTAGCCAATTTCTCAAGCGCAGCGGTATTTTGATTTTCTACCAAGATAGTAAAAGCGGTATCGCTAAAGCGACTCACATGGCTGTTTCCCTCTATCTCATTTGTCATTAGCTCATCTATTGATGAGGGCGACATAATAAGAACAGACTCATAATACGCAGTGATGGCGGTTCAATAGAATCTAGCAGGTCATTATTAGCAATCCTTGCTATATCTTTTATCGCTTTAGGGTCATAGTCTTTTTCGAGGGTATCATTTGTCTCTCTGCTTTTTATTGATGCCTCAGGGCCAAAAAATGAATGAACGTTTTTGCACGCCATATGCTCAGCCGTTGCTACTGGCTCTTTTGGTTTGGGCAATAGTCGCAAGGTACGAAAAACGGACAAATCGTCGTTATTGACAGCGCCACCATTAAATCTACCGTCAAATGTCTCTACCGCTAACCCTTTATCGGTGGCATGTTTTTTTGGCAAGGTATCGTAGCGGGGTTGCTGATAATCTGGTAACGCTTTGGCGACAATCAAACTTGATAAGCTTTGCTGGTTACTGACGCGGTAATGAATGTCATTGAATCCTGTGATGACGTGAGCCTCTTGTTTGGCACTTTGCTTGATGGGTAGTGTCAAGCGAGGCTGGATATAGCGATAGCTTAATGTCATGGCAACCGTGTTAAGCAAGCAATATTCAGCGCCTTCTCGACCATCCTTGATAAGTTTGTCCTTACGCGATTTCAAATAAGCGACCAGCGGTGCTAACTCGATAAATACACAATCATGATGGGCATCATAAGGATTAATCGCACAATGGGCGGTCAAATACGTCGGTGCGCTGTCACTATTTAAATTGACGAACACCTTTGTCTCCGTCTGCAGCTCTACCGTTATAATAAGGTGTTCACTCCACTCTAAGAGCAAACGCTGTACCATCAAGATATTGGCTCGGCGCATGGCACGCACGTTTAACAAGCTATGCAAACATAACTGAGCATATAGCTGATGGATAGTATCCGCACAGTGGGTGGTGATATAAGCACTGACATCAATATCAACTGTCCGCTGTTGGCAAGCCATATAGTAGAGCTGATTGATGTTAGACCATAAAGACGCTGTAGGCTTTTGGTAGCAAAGCGCTTCTTCAAACAGCAACTTTTGATACATCAACAGCGTCTGATAGGTCGCAATGGCCAAGGTAATTGACGAAGATTTGTCATTGGTAAAATAGCGCTGCCACAGATGGGTAGATGGTGATGGTTGATTATCTGCTAAAAAAGCAGTCTCTCGCTTTATAACACCGTCGTAACCCATAATCATTAAATAGTACAGCGATTTCACATGTGCTACATAGTCCAGCTGATAAGCGTTAAAAGCCTGCGTTTCATAGATATAATGCTGGCGCAGCAGCGCAATCAGCTGATTGGCCGCATCCAATACAATATTAAATAGCGTTAGGCGCTGGCGATCCTCTATATTTGCCGTACGCAGCTCTGTGAGCACTTGTTCTAACTGCTCTATTTGCTGCATCTCTGCCTGCAGAGGCAACAGCGCCGCCCATTTGCGTAAATGCTGCTCATCGCTATTAAACGATTTAGGCAATGGTTGCGATAAGGGCGCATCCGCTGTTAAATACTGCTGAAATGTCGATAAATTTACCATTACTATCCTTAGTAATTGCGTAGATTACCAATAGAAGTCGACCGCTATCTCTAGAGTTTACTTTTATAGACGACGACACTTAAGCACAAACCACTCGGGCACAAACTATTTATGCACAAACTATTTAGGCATAGACTTCAAATTGACTGCTCAGTGACCGCTCTATGAGTTTGACTCAAATTGCTTTAACAGTGCCTATGTATGAAAATTTTTAAACTTATCACTAAAAACAACTGTAATAATCACTTAACCGTTATTTGTTTACTAAAATTTAGATGTATTATATTGCCTATTTTAAGATTCATTGTAAATATCAATCGGTACTTTAAAGGGTTTATTAGGCAGTTCGCGCACCAACTTTGGCACTAAATAACCAGGCAAAGCGGCGAGTAACGCCCAGTACAGCTGAATAGCTGCGCGCTCGTCACTATCAAAATGGGCAGCACCGTCTACTTTGTCCAAGACATGCAGATAATAAGGCAGAACGCCAGCGGCAAACAAGCGCTGACTCAATGCGGTTTGCACCGTCACGCTATCATTGATACCCTTTAACAGTACCGCTTGGTTTAATAAAGTGACGCCCGCCGCGCGCGTACGCTGCAAATACTCAGCGGTCAGCGCATCAATCTCATTGGCATGATTACAATGAATCACCATCACTATTTGGCAGCGACTTTGCGACAGTCTATCCAATAGCGCCTCATCTAAACGCGCTGGAATGACCAATGGCAAACGAGTATGCAGCCTGATGGTGGTCAGTTGCGGAATCGCTTCTAAGGTATCGAGCCAAGAAAATAAGCGTCTGTTGGTGACATTTAACGGGTCACCGCCGCTTAAAATCACCTCGTTAATCTCAGGATGGGCGCTAATATAATTGATAATATGCTCTTTGGCATCGGCGGTTGGCATATTGGCGCTATAGTCAAAATGCTGGCGAAAGCAGTAACGACAATGGACGGCACAAGCACCGGTAATGGTTAATAAGACTCTTGATTGGTATTTATGCAATAAACCCTTTACTGGATTGTGCGTATTTTCGCTTAAAGGGTCTGCCACATAACCGGTCACAGCGATTTGTTCTTTTTTATTGGGCAATACTTGTTTAAGCAGAGGGTCATCAACGTCACCGACCGTCATTTTTGCTACAAAACCGCGCGGTACACGCAGCACAAAATGTTCAGGTATATAAACCTCTGAGCGCAATGATTCAAGCTTTAACAGCTCAAGCAACTCATCAATAGAGGTTATCGCTTCCGATAATTGCGTTTGCCAGTTTTTTTGTGTGATTAAATGGTTTATCATGACAACCTTATACCTGTGCCCAAAAGCCGCTATTATACGCTCTTAGTACGTCCGCTATCAAAGCGTACGAATTATTCTACAACCTTGTGCATCATAGGCAGCTTTAGCACAGCAAGGCGCAAACCCCACATCCAATTATTGATGACAATACTTACAACCCTTAGGAGTCTTCCGTGGCAAGTTTTTCTACTAACGAATTTAAAGCTGGTCTCAAAGTCATGCTCGATGGCAATCCGTATGCCATTCTTGAAAATGAGTTTGTCAAACCGGGTAAGGGGCAAGCCTTTAACCGTGTCAAAATGCGCAACTTACGCAGTGGTCGCGTGCTCGAGCAGACGTTTAAATCAGGCGATAGCTTGGAAGCGGCGGATGTCATCGATACAGAAATGAACTATCTTTATAACGATGGTGAATTTTGGCACTTTATGCACCCTGAGAGTTTTGAGCAATTACAAGCCGACAAAACCGCGATTGGTGATGCACTAAAATGGCTAAAAGAAAACAGTAACGCGCTTTGCACCATCACCCTATTCAATGGTGTGCCATTATCGGTCACGCCGCCTAACTTTGTTGAACTGCAAATTACTGAAACCGATCCAGGTGTGCGCGGAGATACGTCAGGTGGTGGCGGCAAACCTGCAACCCTAGAGACAGGTGCTGTGGTACGTGTGCCGTTATTTGTCCAGCAAGGTGAAGTGGTTCGTGTTGACACCCGTACCGGCGATTACCAAACGCGCGTTAACTAAGCGTCTTTATCTCGTTTAAAAAAAGCTTAACCGCTATTAGGGGTTAAGCTTTTTTAATGTCAAATGCTTTTTAGATGAGGAAATTATTCTTCCATCGATTGCTTATACATCAGCCAGTATTGCACCAAAGCATTAAGCTGCTCTTGTTTAAAGGGTTTGGTGCAATAATCCTGCATACCGACATCAAGATATTTTTTACGCTCACCATCCATCGCATTGGCGGTCAAGGCGATGATAGGCGGCAATGCTTGCGGGTCATAAAGCTCATGCAGTTTAATCGTCGCTTGTACACCATCCATAATCGGCATGTGATGATCCATCAAAATGACATCATACTGCTCAGGATTTAACGAAAAAACCTCTATGGCTTGTTGTCCATCCGTGACGTGAGTGACCGTATGACCGCTATTGTTCAGTGCTTTTTTAGCAATCATGGCATTGACGCTATCATCTTCGACCAGCAATATATGACCAATAAGCTCATGACTTGGTTCTGTCATACCAAAGTCGTTTGAGTCTTGCCAGCTCTCGTAATGCGCTTCATCGATAGGAGGTAGCGGCAATAATACGGTGAAAGTCGTACCAATACCGACGGCACTATCTACTTCGATATAGCCGCCCATCAGCTCTACCAAAGATTTACAAACTGACAGACCTAGACCTGTTCCACCATAAAGGCGATGAGTCGATTTATTGGCTTGATCATAAGCATCAAATATCGCCTCTAAAGATTCTGGCTTGATACCGACACCGGTATCTGTAACCTCAATACAAAGCGTCATGTCTTGATGATTAACCGAACCACTATCATCAGTATTATAATGAGAAGCTTGCTCTACTTGTAGCTCATGACTGCATATAGACTTATGATTACCGTATTTATCCTCACAAGGGTTGTTTTCCATGTGTTTAACGTCAATGGTCACCCGTCCGCCTTCACGGGTAAATTTAATGGCGTTATTGACCAAATTTACCATGATTTGTTTGATGCGTACCGGATCACCCTTGATATAAGGCGATAATGCCTCGGTATAATGATAATCTAACGTCAAACCTCGCTGACGGGCTTTGACCGCAAATAAACTCACCACTTCGTTACAAAGGCTCGATATATTCATCGGTATTGAATCGATGGTCATTTTGCCCGACTCAACCTTTGATAAATCTAAAATACCGTTAATAATCGCCAATAAGTGCTCGTTTGAGACTTTAATATTATCGACGTACTCTTGTTGTTCAGCGCTCAGCTTAGTCTCAGCGAGCATCTCAACCATACCAATGATGCCATTCATCGGCGTACGTATTTCGTGGCTCATGTTGGCCAGAAACTCTGACTTCATCTCATTAGCATGCTTGGCATGGCGCTGCTGGTCTTGAAGTTTCAAAGCATCGGCAGCCATCGCAGCAAACTGCGCCAATATATCTGCGTCATTATCGGTAAAATCGTAGTGCGCTTGCATATCCATCAAACATAAAGAACCCAAACTATAGGTCTTGCCATCTTCTTGCATAATAATCGGCGCGCCAGCATAAAAACGCAAATATGGCGCTTCTGTCACCAACGGGTTTTGACTAAAGCGACTGTCCTCTGTCAAATCTGGCAGTACCAAAACCTCATCCGACAGGACAGTATAATTACAAATAGCGACTTTGCGTGACGTTGTACAAATACCATCGAGCCCATGCAGCGATTTTAAATACTGGGTTTCCTCATCCATAAAGGTAATGGCTACGACTGGCATATTAAAAAACAATTTCGCAAGCTCGGTTAAACGCGCAAAAGCAGGTTCTTCATTATTGTTGAGTACCTGATATTTTTTGAGTTTACTAATACGCTCAGCGTCTTTCGCAGCGACAGGATAACGATAACCGATTTCTGACGAGTTAGATGTAGACAAAATGGACTCCGTTAATTCAGGTCAGACGCTTGGCTTGACCGCCGCCTGTTTGAGCAATAATTGTAATGCTTCACTAACCATCAGCATCGCGACCACTGAGGTGACGACGACCGCCGAACCATAGCCACCGCAGTGTAAACCGCCTGTTTGACAGCTTTTATCAACACGCGGTGGCTCTGTCGAATAGACACATTTGATGCCAAATCTCTCTTTAAGCGTACTATTAATCCCTTTTTCATGGCGCAGTTTATTGCGTAGCTTTGCCAACAACGGATCTTGATAACTATCGCGTAAATCGCTTACACGAATTTGACTCGGGTCTATTTTACCACCTGCTCCGCCTGCACACACCAATTTTAGTTTGTTAAAACGGCAATGCAGGGCAATAGCAAGCTTAGCATTCATATCATCAACACAATCTAAAATAACAATTGGATTTTTTTGCATAGCCATTTTTGCTTGCTCGCGCGTGGGCAATAATGCTGCGACATTTTCAGGTGTTAAAAAATCATCTATCAGATTTATTTCAACTTTCGGATTAATCTCACGGATACGTGTTGCCATTGCCGCAATCTTACTTTGACCAAAGGTACTGTCTAACGCGGGTAGCTGACGATTGACATTTGACGCCACCAATATGTCCAAATCAATCAATGTAATCGTACCAACGGCGGTGCGAGCCAGCGCTTCTGCCGCCCAAGAACCCACCCCGCCAACGCCAATGACGTAAACATGCGCTGCGGCAAAGGTATCGACAGCAGAGGCACCATACAATGTTTGCGTGCCTTTAAAACGGCGTTCATACTGCTCGGACGATTCATCAATCACATCGACGCTGTCAGCAGCAAGTTGTTGCTCGCTGCGCGCAGTGACCTCTTTATTAACTAAAGTATCTGTTTGCTTTATAGTTTGCTGCAATTGTGTCTCTTCGGTCATAACAAATTAAAGCTCGATTAAAAGGTTGTTTATTATTAATAAGTATCTTGGACTACTCTTGAACTGGATAACGCCAATCGGTACGTAAAGCATTGCAACTGTTGTGCCAAAATTGCTCGGCAAGCGTCTCGGTTGGCACAGCAAGTAATTCACTTAAACTGCCTAATACATAAGGTAAGTTGGCTGGGACATTTCTATCATGAGCGGGTGCATCGCCCCATTCATCATCTGGGCTTTGGCCAAGTGCTGACTGACTACCGCTCGAAACTTGACACATTATCGGCGTCATATCTGGGCAATCTGTCTCGATGACCAAACATTCAATACCATAAGTATCGACCGCTGCTTGAATCGCACGGCGCAGCTTTTTGGCATTTGGATTGGTCACCTGACCGGTCACCCCAAGTTTAAAGCCCAGTTTTACAAAGGCTTTTGCTTCTTGTTCACCGCCACTAAAACTATGGGCAACGCCGCCAAGCTCATGAGCATCATAGTCATGCGCCTTTAACAACGCCAATGCTTCAGCATGCGCTTTACGGATATGTAGCATCACAGGTAACTGCTGGCTCACCGCCATATCCAATTGGGCTTTAAAAAAACGCGCTTGCTTGGCGACCATATCAGGCTGTTTCATCTCATCCGTAAAGGTATCAAAGCCGATTTCACCGATGGCCAAAGGACGTTTGTCATTTAACATCTGCGCCATGTTTTCTAAATGCTCATCCGTATGATTATCGATATAAAAAGGATGCAAGCCTAGGGCAATATGCGCATGCAGAGAGATTTCTTTTTGCTCAAATGTCTGTCCTGCAATAGCGTGCACCTGTTTATTAATAAATTCTTTAGTTGCGTATAAACGGTCAAAATGCCGTTGTAAATACCCTACCAATACCAAATGGCGCACGCCTCGCTGATACGCTTTTTGTATTTGCTCCTCTCTGTCGACATCAAACACGGGAGCGTCAAAATGGGTATGGGTATCAATGAGAGGAAAAATTGTAGGCAATTTCTCATTAGCGTTAAATGAGGCGTAAATCGCAGTCATCAATAGCCTCCAAATTTAATGGTTTTCATTATTTTTCTTAAATATAGACGTTTATTTTAAATTAGAGACTTTATTAGCTGCTTTTTCGTCAGGCACTTTATCATCGTTATTATGATTTGATAATTGGCTATCGGCCTTTTTACTACTACGCCGCGGAATCAGTAATAAAGCCATGGTAACCGCACTTAAGGCTAACCATTTCTTTTTCTTTTCATTATCAAGATTGCTCATTAGTGGCGCCTATAGGTTCTAGCTACTTTTACTATTAACTTAAAAATCACTAACTTAACCCAGTCTACTTAAAGGACAGTTATTTAAATAATTATCTTAAAAAATTGCTTATAAAAGCAATATGTTATTAGATTCACTCTAATTATACGCTCCTCTAAAATGTACTGTGTTTATCTGTGTTATGAATACGCAAGCTAATGTACGGCAGCGCTATCATGCCGTACATTTACTGATGAGATGGGCTGTATTCTAATCAAGAAGTTAGCGCCTGCGTTATCCATTCGCAAGCGCTCTATATTAGAATTTAGCGTTTTAAAGGATACGTGGTGATGCCACTACTACTTGGCGTATCTACTTTGGTAAACCCTTGTGAAGTGGTTTTTGGCGTTTGGTCACGCTTAGGTACCAGTGGATTGAGTGGCATCAATTCATAGTCTGCGCTGACATTGCCATTCCAGCCTTCTGTACCGCTAAGTGGCAGCTGTTTAATAGTGCCGTTTTTGTCGATAACCAACTGTAGGACGCGCATCTGATTGTATTTGCGCTCAGTCACACTAGCGACAGCGCCGCCGTCACGTAAGATGGTCGGCTGCAAAAATATGATTAAGTTACTCTTTTGCGTGCTGTCATTATCAGAACGGAACAGCCGTCCGATGACGGGTACACTGCCCAAACCGGGAACTTTTTGTTGGCGGGTAGTGGTGTTATCGCGCATTAAACCACCCAAGGCAATGGTTTGCTGATCGTCGGCTAGGATGGTGGTATTAATCAAGCTTTTATTGGTAATCAGGCCACTGGCATTGGCGGCACTGCCAGGTACTACCGACGAAACCTCTTGCGAAACCTCTAGACGTACGGTGCCATTGTCGCCGATATGAGGTATAACATTTAGATTAATACCAATATCTTGGCGATCAATGGTCTGGAATGGATTGGTTGATGAGTCACTGCCT
Organism: Psychrobacter communis; assembly: GCF_014836505.1. NCBI lineage: Bacteria > Pseudomonadati > Pseudomonadota > Gammaproteobacteria > Moraxellales > Moraxellaceae > Psychrobacter > Psychrobacter communis. The sequence goes on along the minus strand of NZ_JACSQR010000005.1, from coordinate 37,492 downwards.
GTGGTATAAGAGCCGGTGACAAAAGGCACGTTTTGACCGACCAAAATACTGGCCTTTTCATTATCCAAGGTTAGAATTGATGGCATCGACAGCAGATTGGCGCTGGTCGACGAATCAAGCGCTTGTAAGATTGCACCATAAAACTGAGTATTACCTTGGCTGTCTTTTTTACTATCACCGATGCCAATTAACGCCCCAGCAATAGAACCTGCTGCTGCACTAATATTTGCGCCACCTGATAACGCGGCGGCGGCAAGCGAGACGGCACTCGCGCCGACGTTATTAAAGTTGACCACGCCATAGCCACTATTGGCATTACCCAGCGCCCATTGTACGCCAAGTTGGGTAGCGTCATCGCCTGAAACCTCAACAATCGCCGCTTGAATCAAAACCTGGGCACGGCGGCTATCGAGCTGAGCGACGGCATCCTCAATCTCAAACATCAGCTCGGGCGCGGCATTGACGATAACAGCATTTTGCGTTTCATCCGCGATAATGCTAAAAGGTCGCCCGCCGATACCATTACCTGTGCCACCTGAACTTGCCGTAGATAACGCTGCTCCCGTAGCGCCAGTACTGGTATTCGTAGCACTGTTGGTAAGCGCATTAGTATTATTGTTAAGGGCTGAGCCTGTACTACTGGCGCCGTTTAGCGAAGCTGACTCTAAGGTTGAAGCCGCACCAGCGCTATTAATAGACTGACTGGCAAGCAAGCCGCGCAGCATCTCTGCAATGTGACCGGCACTGGCATATTTTAAGCGAAAGACGCGCAGACCACTTAAACGTCTCGAAGGCGTAGTGTCTAATTGATTGACCATTTCTTGAACTTTGGCAATCATCTCCGGACTGCCTTTGACGAGCAGCCTATCACTAGAGGTGTCAGCGATGACTTTTAGCTGATTACTGCCACCTTGTGCTTGCCCGCTACCTGCGCTTGCCACCAAGGCGCTAATCAACTCCATCATACGCTCAGCGTCGACATGACGCAGCGGTATGACTTGCAAACTATCATTGACGTTGCTGTCTAAATCGCGGATAAGTGACGTGAGCTGATTAAGACTATCAGCACGGTCAGACAATACTAGCGCATTAACGCCCGGTACCGCTGCTGCGTGCGCCGACTGCGGCATCAAGGGACGAATGACACCAAGCACTTCTGCCGCTTGGGTATTGGTCAAATAAATCACCCGTGTCGCTAAGGCTTCACCGACACTGTCCCCGCGTAAGTCCACCGCCACGCCAGATTGTTTGGCGACGTTATCTGGTACCAGCTTAATGGTCGTACCCGAATCGATAGCGGCAATACCATTGACCTGCATGACACTTAAAAACAGCTGAAAAATCTCGTCACGCGACAGCGCTTTATTAGAGATGACCGTGACGTTACCGTTGATACGCGGATCAAGGACAAAGTTTTGATTGGTAATGGTCGCCACTTCATTAATAAAAGCTTTGATATCAGCATCTTGCAGATTAACCTTCCAGCTTTCTGCATTGACAAGACCTGTACTCGCTGCCCATAAAGGAACGGCTAAACATAGCGGCCGACACAAACGCATCAAACGCTGCAAGATATGGTACAAAGGCGTGACCGAAAAATTTTGAGAACTGACCATATTGATAATTACCTACAGTGATGACGCGGATATACTGATTTTCGTGCTTACTCAACAAATCTTTTGCTGAATATAATATGAACCAAATATATTAACTGATGAAATTTTTAACTAAAACTGCTGGCGAATGGTGATAACTTGATCGCCGCGCTGTACTTCTATTTGTGCTTCGCCAGATTGTTTGACTTGCTGCAGTATACTGGCATCTTGGCCGGGATTGCTGCCAACGCTTTGACCATTGACGGTCAGTACCTTATCGCCCGGCTCTAGCCCTAAACGGTTACGCAGTTTGGCTGGCATGGCGGCGGTGACCTGATAGCTCTCTCCAGATGCCATCACTCCCATCCGACTTAAATAACTGGCTGGGTTTGACTGTAATTCGGTAACGGCTTCATCAATTGGCGACTGCGGCGCGCTTTGATCGGTTGCCTGACCATTTTCTTGGCCATTTTGCTCAGTTTCAGGATTGCCTTGCTCGGACATTGGCGCATTAGACAGGTTTGGCAACATACTATTATCGGGCAAACGCTGATTACTTACCGCACCCGCCAGCATGGCACTTTGATCAAGCGGCATGGCTTCTGGCATTCTGATGACGACTTCTTTATCGTGAGCATCGGCTATAATGACTTCATTCCAATCGACGGCGACCAGCGTATAGTCACTGTCTTTTAAAGTATCACCGATACGGTAATTTTTCACTTCGCCATTGACGTCCAGCATCGCCGAAGACAAACTCTCTGGTATGGCGATAAGTACACCTTTTAACAAAACATTGGGCGGCGGCTGTACGGGTGCAGCGATAGGATCAGGGTCCGCAAAAATGGCAAATAAACCACTATGATCTGTACTGGTGTTCGCTGTACTCTGTAAAGGAGCAACTGGTAAGGTAGGCGCTAATGGCGCAGCTAGCAGCAACCAGAGTAAACGCGCAGCGCTCCAGCATAGCCAAACAATCGCTAATAGCAATAGTGCTGCTGCAAAGCGATTGAGGGTATTAATAACAGGTTTTAAACGGCTAGATACATCGGCAACATTCATCATCTAGCGCGCCCCTAAGCCACTAAGCAATGGCTGGCGCACACTGACCACAGGCGTATCTTGCGGAGCTTGCCCTTTATATTCTGGCATATTTTCTAATAGGCGCTGGGTTAAACTCACATCTAGCATATTGTCGCCATCGATATACAAATCGCCCAAGCGCTTATCTTGATTGTTGATAAGATTGACATGCAGTAGATTTTTATTGTTCTTTTGCTCGGCACTGAGCTCAGCTCGCAGTGCAGGCATGGTGAGATAAAAAACCTTACCACCGCTAGGATAACCGACTTCGCCGCCTACCCACGTAAGCTGACCACTTGCTTCCCTAAAACCGGCGGCGTTTCTATCTGAATTGCCTGCTTCAGAATTTTTTGCAGATTGACGTTTTAATGAAACGTTATTGACCTGAATCGGGGTATTAGGCAACTGCCAATCGACCACACTGGCTAAAGTTTCAGGGGCAATTTTACCGCTCATGTTTTGAATTTGCCATGAGCTGCTACCTACTTTCACCTGACCATTTAAGCGGGTCTGTTCTGAGCTGATATCGACTTCTGCGCCTAATTTGCCTAATAGTAGATGCCACGGCTGCCACGACCACTCAGCAGCACCGGTAAGCGGCGCTGTTGACACGGGCAATTGCCAAATCGCTGAGCCTTGCCATAAGTTGCCAGACACATGTTGTACATACGGCGTATCAGGGGCATATTTTTCAAGCAGCCAGGCTGCTGGCATTTGCAACACGGCAAATAGCGCGAAGAATATAAAGCCAAGTAGCCACCAGAGCTTGCGGGGACGCTTGTGAGACGACGTGGAAACGTGAGGCACGGTTAGCTAACTCTTATATAAGACAAAAACGTCATTATCATAGCAAACAATGGCATACAGATGACAGAAAAAAAGCCAGTATCTTTGCACCAAAATAGTGGCGATAAAGAGACTGACTTTTATCTAGCAGCTTATTTATAAAACCATCACGCTTAATGACACGTTAAAGTAAAATAGAATAAGATCTAAACCAAGAGCTTTTAAATGATTAAATCGCAAAATCCTCAAGCTTGCGACCTGTCGCTAGTGCATCTACCAACCAAGTTGGTTTGCGTCCGCGACCAGTCCAAGTTTCTTCATTATTATCGGTATTGCGATATTTAATGCTGCGTTTTTTCTCAAGCTTCTCGCCCGCTTGCAGAATCTCTTCGATGCTGGCATCGCTTTCTTCAGCGATTTTTTCAAACTGCATATAGGCGTCATATAAACGCTGATGCTGTTTTTCTTCAATCAATTGCTGCGCATTTTCAGTAATCGCGCGTAGCTCATCAACGTTTAAACTATTTAAATCTATGACGTTATTTTTGTTCATCGTAAACTCCACTTTTATATTAAGGTTATAACCGAGTTGGATTTTTACTAAAAACTTATGCGTAATAAAAATCGTAAGTAGCAGTAATATAAACAAGAATATAAACCGCCACAAGTATTGATTGATATTTAATAATAAATACCAGTAAGCAAATAATTATTTCCAAGAAAATAAACTTTTATATTAAATAGAATTTATCATATAAAAATAGCTCAATGATATTATTATCAATGAGCTACAGAATTATAAATACAACATATTGTTATTGTATAAGTTAGAATGGAATATCATCATCTACCGGACCGTCAGACATTGCCGTCGGTTTTGACTGTGCAGGCGATTGAGCAGGTTTATTAAATTGGTTCTGCTGTGCAGGCGCATTTTGATTATTAAAGCTATTTTGGTTGCTACCCTGAGCGCCGCCTTGGTTATAACCGCCTTGTTGGTTATTTCCCTGTTGGCCAAAGTTATTTTGGCCACCTTGGTTTTGGTTCTGACCAGCAAAACCGCCGCCCTGATTGCCATAGCCGCCTTGGTTCTGATATTGGTTCGAGCCTTGAGCGCCACCAAAGCTGCCACCATCATTACTACCACCGCTCGCACCATCGAGCATTTGCATTTGCTCAGCACGAATCTCGGTAATATAACGGTCTTGGCCGTTAGGATCTTGGTATTTACGCGTACGCAAGCTACCTTCGATATAAACCTTACTGCCTTTACGCAAATATTGCGCTGCGATTTCGCCTAGACGGTTGAACAATGAAATGCGATGCCATTCTGTCGCTTCTCTTTTTTCACCGCTTTGCTTGTCAGTCCACTGCTCTGAGGTGGCAACCGAAATGTTGGTCACGCTACCGCCATTACTGAATTGGCGAGCCTCAGGGTCTGCTCCAAGGTTACCGATGATGATAACTTTATTAACTCCGCGCATAATATCGTCCTTTTACTTATAAATAATTTGTTTGCCAGCTTTAATCGAGTATTTAATATAGAGTATGAATACTAGCAGTAATATGACTTCACTTTAACCATTTTTCTGTTAAATATCTAGGGGGCTTTGCGCTAAATGCGACAGCTCTTGTCGTGCAGAATCTGTTAATTGCGTTTTATCCAATTTTAAATAAGCGACCTGCTCTTTTGCCATCACGACCAACTCATCAACGCCATCTACCGCCAGCATTTGCCGTGACCAATCTTGGATATTGATATCTTTGGGAATGGTCACCGTGGTGCTTGATAAATACGGTGGATCAGCAATCGGAATAATCAGCAGCAATGCCGCGCCCATAATGACAGCCAATACGCCCCACGCCAGTAAATTCGGCTGGGTTAATAATAATCCGCCCATCGCCCCGCCAACAAAAGCACCAAAGAACTGACTCGATGAGTTTAGCCCCATCGCCGTTGCTTTATTTGCAACGGGCGCACGCTTCGATATCCATGAGGGAATGGTCGCTTCGAGTAAATTAAAGCCCATAAAGTACAGCAACAAGCCTAGAATAATACCAACCCCGACCTGACTACCAAGTGCTAATAATGCCAGAGCCGCGGTCATTAACGCAATCGCTGCCAAAAATACTTGGCGCATTTTGCGTTTCTTTTCAGCAATAATAATAAAGGGTATCGCTACGGCAAAACCAATAAATAATAACGGTAAATAAACCAAACCCTGCTGACGTACCGATAAACCAAGTACTTCACTGAGCTGATGCGGTAAGATGACGAAAATAGCCGTCATGGTTAAATGCAGAGCAAAAATACCGATATGCAAACGGTTTAAATCGCCAATCTTTAGCACATCTGCCAATTGCTGACCAATCGACTTGTTATCGAGATTGTGCTTAAGCACCCGTAGCGGTGTCGGCACGAACAATAATAGCAACATTGCTAAAACAGCAAAACCTGCCGTGAGCCAAAACAGTCCTGAGATACCTAGCGATCCGACCAATAAAGGCCCGAAGGCAAAGGCCAGCATAATGGAGGTAGCAATGGTCAAACCCATGGTCGCCATCGCTTTGGTGCGCATCTCTTCACGCGTCACATCAGCAAGTAGTGCCATCAATACCGCCGATACCGCGCCACTGCCTGCCAGCGCCCGCCCGATAATGACTTCGTAGATATCAGTGGCATTGGCAGCGATGATACCGCCAATAGCAAATAATATCAGACCCAAAAAGATAATCGGCTTACGCGGAAACTTATCCGCGGCAAGGCTCATCGGTATCTGAAAAATCGCTTGCCCGAGCCCATAAATACCGACCGCCAAACCAATCAGAAACGGCGTTGCGTGCGCATAATTATCACCATACACCGAAAACACGGGCACAATCATAAACAGGCCAATCATCCGCAAAGCGAAGATACCACCGACCCCAATAATTGCCCGTTTTTCTACGCTATTCATACTTGCCTCACTGGTTCATCATTGCTGGTTTATCACTGCGGCTTGCTGGTATTATCACGCCTTTATCAAGGCGTTAGCCTACAAATCAAGCCCACTAGTATAAGTCATTCGCCGTTTGCTTGCCGAAACTTTTATCTTACTGCTGCAGCCGCACGGTTGGCTTCTACTTGCGCTTTTTATAGAGGCGATAATTTTGTTACCAAGTGCATTTAATGGCGCATTACACCTTGAATAATGCCGCTGCCATGACAATAAAGTAAGACGTTGACAAGATACTTGCCTTGACTGTACGGCAGCTTTTAGACTGATTTTAATGATACAGATTTATAGCAAGTATAATGGCTTTTAAAGCAGCCAAGCTTTTAAGAAATACGATATTTAAAATAATAAAATCTAAAGTGGCATGATATAAACAAGTAATACTTAAAAAAGCCGTGCTTACAACTAACAATATTCAAAACCGACATTTTCTCGAAAACTATGCTGAAAAAACTGAAAAACAAAGCTTAATTCAATCTATAACAAAGCACTTATGTTAGTTAACAAACATTTCATTTAGATTGTTTTAATGATTTCAAGGTTAAGACTTAAGTTAGGTTTGAACGTTACGCTTATATAAACCTACATCACTGACGCTTTATGAAAAAATCAGCGTATGAAAATCTATTTTATAACTGTTGTTTTATTAAGAAAATTTCGTGATAACGACAGATTTTTATAAAGCCATAGCAACTTAACAACCAAATATGCTTTTAACAGCCCATTCATTAACTATATTTGACGCTTAGATTTTATATACCATTAGCAAATAGGAAACCTATCAACGATGGCACATGACCATATTGCAATACGCGGCGCACGTACGCACAACCTAAAAAATATCGATTTAGACATTCCACGCGATAAATTCGTGGTAATCACTGGCTTATCAGGCTCTGGTAAATCGTCACTGGCGTTTGATACGCTTTATGCCGAAGGGCAACGTCGTTATGTTGAGAGCTTGTCGGCGTATGCGCGTCAATTCCTCTCACAGATGGAAAAGCCTGAGGTCGATAGTATCGAGGGCTTGTCGCCAGCGATTGCGATTGAGCAAAAATCGACCAACCATAACCCGCGCTCGACCGTTGGGACGATTACCGAGATTTATGACTATTTGCGTCTGCTTTATGCACGAATCGGAACGCCCTACTGCCCTGAGCATGGTGAGCCAATGGTGGCGCAATCGGTCACTGAGATGGTCGATCAAGTCATGGCGTTGCCTGCTGACACCAAGCTAATGATACTGGCACCGGTGATTCGTGAGCGTAAAGGTGAGCATACGGTTTTGCTTGAGCAATTAATTGGTCAAGGTTTTGTGCGTGTGCGCGTCGACGGTGATGTTTATGATACCGATGAGCTGCCAACGCTCGATAAGAAGAAAAAGCATACGATTGAAGTCGTCGTTGACCGCTTTAAAGTCCGTGATGACTTGGGCAACCGCGTCGCTGAAAGTCTCGAGACTGCCCTACGCTTGGGTCAAGGTCTGGTCACGCTACACTTTATGGATGGCAATCCAAAAGAAGGCGGTGACGAAAACCAAGTCATGTCAGCCAAGCATTCTTGCCCTGTTTGTGATCGTGCAGTCTCGGAGCTTGAGCCGCGGATGTTTAGCTTTAATAATCCGTACGGTGCTTGCCCAAGTTGTGACGGTCTCGGTAAACGTCAGTATTTCTCAAGCGATAAGCTAATTACCCATCATGAAAAATCGCTCAATCAAGGGGCGATTAATGGCTGGGATAAGCGGCACGCCTATTACTTTGGTTTGCTATCGACCGTTTGTCATCATTTTAAAATCGACATGGATACGCCATGGCAAGAGCTGCCAAAAGCTCAGCAAGATATCATCATGCATGGCTCGGGTAAAGAGAAACTGACCTTTAATTTTACTGATGAGCGCGGGCGTAAAACCAATAAAACTGTGCCGTTTGAAGGCGTATTGCCGTATTTAGAGCGTCGTTATGCCAAAACCCAAAGCAACTTAGTACGTGACGAGTTGGCGAAATATCTCGCTGATACCACGTGTAACGTCTGTGATGGCGCACGTCTCAATGAAATCTCACGCAACGTCCGCGTTGACGATCAAACCATAGCCCAAATTGTTAAGCTGTCTATCGGTGATGCTGCTGACTATTATAAAACGCTCAAGATTGGCGGTCATAAAGGTGAAGTCGCCGAAAAAATCTTTAAAGAGATTAATGAACGTCTTAACTTCCTTGTCAGTGTCGGGCTTGATTATCTTACCCTTGCCCGCTCTGCTGAAACGTTATCGGGCGGTGAAGCACAGCGTATTCGTCTTGCTAGCCAGATTGGTGCTGGTCTGATGGGTGTCATGTATGTGCTCGATGAGCCATCGATCGGTTTGCATCAACGCGACAATGATCGTTTATTAAAAACCTTAACGCGCTTACGCGATTTGGGCAATACCGTGCTGGTCGTCGAGCACGATGAAGATGCCATTCGCCAAGCGGATCACGTGATTGATATCGGTGTCGGCGCGGGCGTTCACGGTGGTCATATCATCGCCCAAGGGTCGGTCGATGACATTATGGCAACCAAAGGCTCGCTCACAGGGCAGTATATGTCTGGTGAGAAACGAATCGAGATTCCAAGTATTCGTCATAAAGCCAAAACCATCGAAGTTGAAGCCAAAGGTAAAGCCAAACCAAAGCAAGTACCGATGTCGATTGAGCTTAAAGGCGCAATAGGCAACAACTTAAAAAATGTGGATTTGAGCTTACCGATTGGCATTATGACTTGTATTACAGGGGTTTCTGGTTCTGGTAAATCGACCTTGATTAACCGCACCTTAATGCCTATCGCTGCCACTCAATTAAATAATGCTTCAACGCTTATCGCTGATAAGCATGACAGCATTAGCGGTCTTGAGCATTTGGATAAAATGGTCGATATCGACCAAAGCCCGATTGGCCGAACGCCGCGCTCAAACCCTGCGACTTATACCGGTGTCTTTACGCCGGTTCGTGAGATGTTTGCGCAAACGCAAGAGGCGCGCGCTCGTGGTTATAAAGCCGGTCGCTTTAGCTTTAACGTCAAAGGCGGACGCTGTGAGATGTGTCAAGGCGATGGCCTTATCAAAGTTGAGATGCACTTTTTACCTGATATGTATGTGCCCTGCGATACCTGCCATGGTAAACGCTATAACCGCGAGACGCTAGAGATTCACTATAAAGGTAAAAACATCGCCGATGTGCTCGATATGACAGTTGAAGATGCGACTGAATTCTTCTCAGCGATTCCAGCGATTCATCGTCGCCTGCAAGCGCTGATGGACGTAGGTCTGAGCTATATTCGTCTTGGACAGTCTGCGCCAACGCTATCAGGCGGTGAAGCGCAACGGGTCAAACTGGCGCGTGAGCTTGCCAAACGTGATACCGGACAGACGCTATATATCTTGGATGAGCCAACCACTGGTCTGCACTTCCATGATATCGATAAGCTGCTCAATATCCTCCACACCCTACGCGATAAAGGCAATACGATCGTGGTCATCGAGCACAATCTTGACGTCATTAAAACGGCGGATTGGGTGATTGACCTTGGCCCTGAAGGTGGTAAAGGTGGTGGCATGATTATCGCTGAAGGCACGCCTGAAGAAGTGGCAGAAGTGAAAGGCTCGTATACTGGCGAGTTCTTAAAGCCGATGCTTGAAAGAGCGTCGTAAATTGTTTTTGATTTTTTGAATAAGAAAAAGGCCGTCCTAAGTGGGATGGCCTTTTTGTGAAAAACAGCTTAAATTTTCTTGAAGCAAAATCTATTAACGTAACCTCTGAACCTCTGTTATGTAAAACGGAGAGTAATCTTTCTGAAATCTTCCAAAAAGTAGACACATGTAATATTATATTAAGAAAGTTAATAGTTAATTAGGTTGCGTAATGATTATGAAGAAGATAATAGTCCCACTTATCGGATTAATCCTAGCAGGATGTGCATCAACACCCTCTAGATATGCTGTTGGATTTGATTCTCACCCGCAAGGAGCATCATTAATATGTGAAGGTCAGAATAAAGGATATACTCCTTACGTCGCTTATTTTAATAATGTTAAGTTCGTCGAGGGAGCTTCTAATACTCTAGATCTAAATCCATGCCATGCTGTGTGGAGCAGTGGAGTTCGTGCTGCTTATCCAACTAAAGCTCCAATATATCCATCAGGTGCAAGCACATATACACTACAAAGACCTGACGCTCCTGGATACTCCCAAGATGCTGAATTTGCTTTAAAAGTTAAGTCTATGCAAGCAAATGAGCAGGCTGCAATAGCAGCTCACCGAGCTGCAACAGCAGCTGAAAGAGCAGTTACCAATCAAAACAGCATGAGTTACTCAATGAATCAGGGCAATTCATTCAATAATACTGTTCAGTGTAAAAAATTACAGCCCTCTATAAATTCTGAAATAAAGACTTTTTCAGGAATGATATGTCCTATGGGTTGGATGCAAGTTTTTTAAAAATATATTTATACCTTCAGCTGCTCGGCTAAAGTTGTCTATAAAGCTCTGATATTCTTTTATAGTTTTTGCCTAGCAGCTCTAGTCTTATTACAAAAACATTTATTCATTAAAAAGAAGCTTATTGTAGTTATTACACCCCTTTTGTCCCCCATTAGCACATGATTCAGCAAATAAGCTCTTAGCCTTTTGAAGATCCTGCGGAACACCTTCGCCCTTAAAATACATTTGACCTAGATTGTTTTGCGCTTTTGAATCACCTTGCCTAGCTGCTTTTTGAAACCACTCCACAGACTTTTGATGGTCTTGAGGGACTATACTGCCTGATAAATAAACGTATCCCAAATATGATTGGGCCATTGCATAACCCTGATTAGCTGATTTTTGCAACCAATATAAAGCTTTCTGGGAGTCCTGTTCAAGACCATCACCCTTACTGTATTTTAAGCCTAAACTATATTGCGCTCTTACGTCTCCTTGATGAGCTGACTTTTGAAACCAGTCGAAAGCTTTCTCATAATTCTTCGGGACACCGTCACCCTTGTAATACATGAGACCTAAATCATATTGTGCTATTGCATTACCTTGATTAGCTGACTTCTGAAACCAGTTGAAAGCTTTTTGATAATCCTTAGGAATACCATTACCTTGAACATACATGAGACCTAAATTTAATTGTGCCTCTGAATCACCTTGATTGGCAAGACGTTGTAAGTCGTTAAAACTTGCACCCATAGCGGATACAGATAGTAAAGTCGCACATGCGAAAACGGGCAATTTGTCTCTTAAATACTTCATAGTATATCTCTACTCAATATTATTATTTTAAATGCCTTAGTATTTAAAATTAAGAACTTGTCTATGTTAAGATAATCAAATATTATACAGAAAACAAATAAAAAACACACTTGAACACATGGTAAGAACATAAACATATCAGCATCGAAAGCAGCTAAACAATGGGGGCTTTAGTGAGAACTGTCACCTACAAAAATATAAATAATGGCGAACTTTCAATAAACACAGAAAAGAACATAAGCAATTCCTATTTCTATAAAAGAAGATATAAGTAATAAGAAAAAGGGAGACCCATGCCCTCAAAACCAACCACTAAAATATTCGATGTCATCGTCATCGGCGGCGGTCAAGCCGGCTTAGCGGTTGGCTACTATCTAAGACGTGCCAGCCGAAAACAAACCCTCGACTTTATTATCCTAGACAATCAACCTAAAAGCGGTGGCGCTTGGCAACACTTCTGGCCATCATTACGCCTGTTTTTTCCTGTATCGCAGCACCACCTAATTGAAGCGCTAAGCCGGTCAGAATTTTTTGCCCAGCATCTTTTTTACTGTGCTCAGATAATGCATGGGTCATTTCGTGTCCCATGATCGCAGCAATCTCTGCATCTGTTAACTTCAACTTTTCTACAATACCGGTGTAAAAAGCCATTTTACCGCCAGGCATTGCCCAAGCGTTTAATTCAGGTGAACGTATAACTGTAACTTGCCAGTCAAAAGGAACACCTGTTGTATTAGCACGAACGGCATAAGGCTTCATACGATTGAAGACATTTTTAACTCGAATAGCAGTGGCAGAAGTATTATCTACTGCGCCTTGACCATTGGCTTTAGAAACCACTTGAGAGTAACTTTTAGCCGCATTAGTATTTAACGTAGCAGTATCGTACCCTGCCATATCAGCTACAGTGGTACAACCTACTAAAGTTGTAATAGTAGTCAAAACTAAAGCACTTTTTATTTTATTAACAGTTTTCATTAAACGTCCTAGTTGAGAAATACAGTCAAATTAAATAGCTCAATTAAAATCATGAAGTTATAAATTTAGAGCTTTACTACCGTAAATTTATATCTTGCATGACCCCGATTGATAGCAATATATAATTGAATATGTAACTGAAATGTAAGTAATGTTTCTGAATTGCTGAAAGAGATTATCATAGCAAAAAACAAAAGTCTATCAACAAATAAACTATAGTTCGTTTTCTAGAGTCAAAATATTTACTTAACTCTCAATTGAAGCATCTAACTGTATTCTTTTAATCAGAGTCGCTGTTCAGAAAGCATCCTTTAATAAATCCTCCTAAACAAACTCTCTCTCAACATTCATCACCCGCGCATCTACCGTCCGCTCTATTTTTTCCTCGATTTGACTGCATTGCGACTCAACCTCACGTTTAGACAGCCCGACAATTACGAACGTCCATTCGCTGGCGTCATGTTGATCCCGCTCACCGCTTTCACATACCGCGACGCTTGGCGTATTGCCAAAACGTGCATGCAAGCCGCCCATCCGTTGGCGTTTTTCTTTTAACGAGCTACAGCCGGGTAGCGCAAAAGTCAGCGTTAAGATAGCGATATGCATTTTATTCTCCTTGCGACAGTGGTTTACGCTTTATAATAGTAGCAAATAAGCACGGCAAGTTATGCTATCGTTACCTTGTTGTCTCGATAGACTATAACCGCTCACACTGTTTATAGTTATACCATTCACAAATATCACAATAGCCAATATGCGTATCTAATCAATGACCTCTATCAGCTACGTACAGCAACAGCACATTACTCGATTATGCGTGCGCTGCGGATTACTGCTTATGCAATATGGCGCTGAGTCTGCCGTGGTGGTGGACTTATCCAAACGCTTAGGGCTTGCCTTGGGGATGAACAGCGTAGAATGTTCGCTGAATTTTAATGCCATTACCTTGACCACTATCTGTGATGAGCGCTGTATCACCACCACCAGAGACACGATCAATCAGAGTATTAATGTCAATTTATTGGTACAAATCCAGCAAATTATCAATAAAACTGAAGCCACTGTCGATGATAATGAGTTGACTCAACGCACTACCCTTGCCTTTGATGAGTTAGATAATAAGTCGGTGTATCCAACATGGTTGGTGGGCATATTTGTTGGGGCGTCTTGTGCTGCGTTTGCTTATCTAAACGGTGGCAGTTGGTCGATTACCGCTGTGACCTTTATCGCGGGTATGGTGGCGATGTTTACCCGTATATATCTGGCCAAGCACCATTTCAATCCCTTTATCACCGTTATCGTGACGGCTTTTATCGCCTCTTTAATTGGGGCAACGACCTATTATTTTGATATTGGTAATAATGCCGATATTGCGGTTGCCTCTAGCGTGCTGTTACTGGTACCAAGCTTTCCTTTGATCAATTCTTTCTCAGATATCCTAAAAGGCTATGTCAATATTGGCGTTGGCCGTGCCGTTTTTACCTATATGTTGACCTTGTCCGCTTGCGTTGGTATCGTCATGGCGCTGGTTTTACTTAGAATACAGCACTGGGGGTTTTAAGATGTGGTTCATTAAAACCGTAGTGTTGTCGTGCATTATTACCCTTGGTTGGACGCTGATGTTTAGCGTGCCCAAACGCTATATTCTGCCGTGTTTGCTGATGACCGCGTTTGGATTTGGGTTAAAAACCGCGCTTGTTTATCAGCACATCCATCTGGTGGTGGCTAGCTTCTTTGGGGCGATGCTTGCCAGCTTTTTGGGTGTCTACTTTTCTAAAAAATATACGCTACCGCCCAAAGCGTTAATTTCACCGAGCGTCATCTGTATGATGCCAGGTATCGCTGCTTATAAGGCGATGGTCAGTATGGTGCAAATTGGTTATTTTGGTTTTTCCGACGAATTATTTAGCCAAATGATGGTGTATTTATTTGAGGCCTTGTTTGTAACCTCGGGATTGGTGCTAGGCTTATCCATTCCCGGACTGTTATTTTATAGGCGGCGTGCTATAGTTTAGATGGGCTTAGATATCAAGCTATTTATGCCTAAATACTTTTATATTCTGATACTAGCTGGCATACCTTTATAATAAAAAACTTGTAAGATTAATAATGATACCCATTACAATAGAGTTCAAAATAACAGAATTAAAAAATAATAGACTGCAAAATTGCACCAATACGCGTTAATACGTACTGAATAAAGAGACTTAACCATGACAAAACATTATGACTATATTTCCATTGGCGGCGGTAGCGGTGGCATTGCCTCGATCAATCGAGCAGCGAGCTATGGCAAAAAATGTGCCATTATCGAAGCCAACCAATTGGGCGGCACTTGCGTAAACTGGGGCTGCGTACCCAAAAAGGTGATGTGGTACGGCGCGCAAGTGGCCGAAGCCATCGTAAAATATGCACCCGATTATGGCTTTGACGTCGAGGTCAAAGGTTTTGACTTTCAAAAACTGGTCCATAGCCGCCAACAATATATCGAAAATATTCATCGCTCTTATGATAACAATCTGGCGAAAAATGGCGTTGAAGTGATAAAAGGCTTTGCTACCTTTGTCGATACTAACACTGTCGAGGTCAATGGCGAGCTGATTACCGCCGACCATATCTTAATCGCGACAGGCGGTCATCCGATTCTCCCCGACATCAAAGGTGCAGAATACGGCATCGATTCTGATGGCTTTTTTGCGTTAAATGAAATGCCAAAACGAGTTGCTATCGTTGGCGCTGGCTATATCGCTGTCGAAATCGCTGGCGTGCTCAATAGCCTTGGTGCTGAGGTGCATCAGTATGTGCGTCAACATTCGCCGCTGCGCTCATTTGACCATACTATCGTGGAAACCTTACTGATAGAGATGGAGCAAGACGGTATCCAGTTGCATACCAATACCACACTCACTGAGATTCATAAAAATGAAGATGGTAGCCTGACGTTATGTACCGCAGATGGTAGCCTTGATACGGTAGATTGCTTGATTTGGGCGATTGGACGTGCGCCCTCAACCGACAATATCAACTTGCAAGTAACCGGCGTTGAGACCACTGAATTTGGCAAAATTAAAGTCGATAAATTTCAAAACACCAATGTCAAAGGCATTTACGCGGTCGGCGATATTATCGAAAACAGCATTGATTTGACGCCAGTGGCTATCGCTGCCGGTCGCAGGCTTTCAGAGCGCTTATTTAACAATAAAACCAATGAGCATCTCAGTTATGACTTGATACCGACGGTCATCTTTACCCACCCTGCTATCGGTACGATTGGCTTGTCTGAAATCGACGCCGTTGAGCAGCATGGCAAAGAAAATATCAAATGCTATAAATCAACATTTACCTCTATGTATAGCGCAGTCACACAGCATCGTCAAAAGTGCGTGATGAAACTGGTGTGCTTGGGTGAAGAAGAAAAGATTATTGGCTTACATGGTATTGGCTACGGTGTCGATGAGATGATTCAGGGCTTTGCGGTGGCGATAAAAATGGGCGCGACGAAAGCTGACTTTGATAACACGGTTGCCATTCACCCGACAGGTTCAGAAGAATTTGTGACCATGCGCTAGTTTTTATAGACCAGATAATATGAGTAAAAAGCTACCTTTAACGAGGTAGCTTTTTTATTAGACGTCATTAAGGCGTTTCTAATATAAATCTTCATTTATCAAAGCGGTTAATTATCCAGCGTCCATTCTCCCTTGGCATGATAAACGTTAAATATGGTTTTATTAGTTCGGCTATTTCCTGCCATCGTTTGGGTGATATCAGCAGTACAGCTATAAGTACGGTTACCCTTGACGCGGTTACAGTCGATATTCTCGACACGCTCAAGCGTTGGCATCATGCGCTCCATCAAACTGCTTATATCTTGCGCCATTTTGTCATTCTTATTATTGCTCGCATTCGTTTTAGCAGCCTGCATTATCTTGATACCTTCTTTATATTGCGCTGCGATCAATTGCTCAACCGTACTGTCAGGAGGCGCTTTAGAATAGGTAACAAAAAATAGTATATATAGGAGGAGTAACGTCAATTTTTTAAACTTTCCCACTTTGACCTCCTGTTATGCTGATAGCGTTTTTCAAACGTAAGAGGCAGATAATTCAGACAGCACAATCACGATACTGCTATGATGCGTTTAATAATCACCGTTGCGAGATGCTTGTGTGGCAGATGTATTTTTCTATATTACCGATTGGTCTTGGCATCATGACCTTGGTCGCCAGCCTAATCGGCTTGTTTGCTTATTTGATGTCCAATGATAATGCCACGCGCCTGCTCGGTTTTAACTGGTTTAAGCGTTTAATTATCGTGGCATTTCTCCTATTGAGTGTCGGTTTATTTATGACCTTTGGCAGCTTTTGGGGTTAATGGCTTTGGCGTTAATTGCTCTGTGGTTCATTGCTCTGAGGTGAATGGCTTTAGATTTAGTAAAACTGATTGACTTATCATTAGCTTACGAGTTTTTCTAATTCTAATAATTCTAAATCTTGGCGCTTAGGTTCGCCATTATTACCGTCGACGGGAAACGGCATGCTATTGCCATTTAACTGATAACCGCGGCGCTGATAATACGCCAAGAGCTCTGGTCGATGACTGAGAATAGACATCGTTAAACGCGCAGGGTTTTGTGCAGGCGTTTGGGTATTTGATTGTAAATGCCGCTGCGCAAATGTCTCTGCCGCCTGCAGTATCTGATGACCGACGCCAAGCCCTTGCAGCTCAGGCAAGACGGCAAACATACCGATATAAGCTTTTTGGTTACCCGCGCGCTGATTTGTAGCGACATCATCTTTTATGTCGACCGCGATACAGCCCAATAGCTCGCCCGTTTCTTTGCCATCACGCTCACCTGTTGTGGTTTTTGGATAAATAAAAACGTAATGCTTTGGGTCATTAATGACAGCCAATAGCTCATCTTTGGTAGTACGAATACCGCCCACCAAATCTGCCTCATTGGTCCAGCCTTCCGCTTGTCGATAACAGCGATTGAGCAATTGCTCGAGTGCGTCGACATCACTTGCTTCAGCTTGACGTAAAAATACGGTTGTTTTGTTTAAGGCTTCTTGAGTGATGTGGTCTTTATTCATAGCATCGGCTTTCCTTTTCCATTCATGTCTTATAAAAATCTATTGTATAAAAGGCTAACTCGGATAACCAAGCCAGCCTTTATAATAATACGTATCCGTTTTTACTACTAGCGCGATAACGCATGGGCTTGCTCGATAATATCAAACCCAGCATTGATTTGCGCGCGCGTTGGCGCGTGACCACGGCGCAGTAGCTCAGAGAAGGCAATCAACTCTTTATCACGGCCAAGTGAGATAGCAGCACTTGCACGGGTGTTTTCTGCTTCGTCATCAAAATAGTACTCAATACAGTCGAATTTACTCGGCGTGCCGAATATAATACTATGGTCAGGCGTTGCGGCATGACCGCTATAGCGTAGGCTATTGCCGTACTGTGCCGTCCAAAAAAATGGAATACGCTCGGCTAAAGAGTTGACATTGTCTTCATTTAAGATAGCAGCGGCCGCAACGATACCGTGTTGCAGGGCCACGCGCCAATGCTCGATACGCATACGCCCCATCTGATTGGTGGCTTTGGCAATATCACCCAGCGCATAGACGCCGTCGCGCAGCTCTAAATAATCGTTAACTTGCACGCCATCAGGATCGTTGACCTCGTCTATTATTTCGGTACGCGGTGCTACACCTGTACCCAATATGATCATGTCGGCGTCAATTTTGTTGCCGTCATCCAAGACAACCCCGCTCACTGTGCCATTATCTTGCGCTATCTCAGCAACGTTGGCACCAAAGGCGAAGTTCACGCCTTTTTCTTTATGCAAATCAATCAGAGCATCACTGATACTTTCGGAGACAATATTACTCATTACCCGAGGGCTACGACCAACGATGGTAATAGAAGCGACCTTCCCCGCCTCCATTAATGCTGACGCCACTTCCATACCGATAAAGCCGGTACCGACGATAACTACCTGCTTGTTTTCACTGGCCTCTTTAATGTCTTTGGCATCATCCATACTACGCAGTGTATAGACTCCCTTGGCATCTGCGCCTTTAAACGGTGGCACTTTTGGCTCAGCGCCTGTCGCCACCACTAAGAAGTCCGCCGTTTGCTCTTCACGTTTACCATCTTCGCCTTTTATGACGATAGTACGCGCGTTTGGTAATACTTCGCTGACAGTTTGGTTTAAGCGCAAATCAATATTATTGTTACTCGCCCAATCCGCGCCGCCAAGCATCAAATATTTCTCATTCATTTTACCCGCCAAAAACATCTTGGATAATAAAGGACGATTATAAGGCGCTTTATCATCTTTACTAATCATCGTAATCTTGCCGCCATAGCCGCTATGACGCAGCTGATTGGCGGTCATGAATCCCGCGCCGCCGCCGCCAATGATAATGGTATGAGTATCCATCAGCTTATCATTTTCCACGCGCTTATCTATCTTCGCGGCGGTATTGACGACGATGCTATCGCCCTCATCGCTTAGCTCGTATTGGGTCAAGCCGCGCATCGCAACAGGCTCCAATAACGTACCGTCGCGACTGTCAAAAGTACCGTGATGCCACGGACACACGACGCGATTACCACAGCGCAGCCCCTCACCCAAATCTGCGCCAGCATGCGGACATTTACCATCGAAGGCACTAAATTCGTCCTCATCACGGGTGATTAAAATGATACTATCGTCATCCTGTTTATAGGATTTCATGCCACCATTTGGAATGTCGGCTTTGCTAATGGTGACGGTATGAATCGTTGCTTTACTCATGAGTTATCCTTAACGGTTATTATTAAAATTTATTATTTCCTGCTGCAAATGTACTTTTTATCGGCGTTTTAAATAAAATATTAATGCCAAAAATACGTGATTAAAAAAACCAGATGTCTTGCCAGATACTTTGATACTAGCAAGACCCATTGCCATACGCCATTTTTTTATAT
Organism: Psychrobacter communis; assembly: GCF_014836505.1. Taxonomy (NCBI): domain Bacteria; kingdom Pseudomonadati; phylum Pseudomonadota; class Gammaproteobacteria; order Moraxellales; family Moraxellaceae; genus Psychrobacter; species Psychrobacter communis. Next base: position 17,806 of record NZ_JACSQR010000005.1, on the reverse strand, counting down.
ACTGACTGCGTTGCAAAACGTAAACTTACCTTTACTACCTCTTTAACGTTTTGCTCTTACCACTTTTTATCAATACAAAAGATACCTTTTATGACTTCTCAAGACGATTTTGCTAACGACTCATTTAATAACGATTCTCCTAATAACAAACTTTTGACTGATAAAACCTTTGATATCTCAAATATTGATATTACCGCCGCCACTGATACAGCCAAATTGCCACAGCCGACGCAGCCGCCTTTAAGGCAAGCGACCTATAAAGCCCATGCCACAGATTTTGTGGTCAATGAGATATTGCCGCTCGCCTTTACGGGCGAAGGTGAGCATTTATGGCTGCATATCGAAAAGCTCGGTATAAATACCGCCTATCTGGCTAAGCTGCTGTCCGAGTGGGCAGAGATTCCACTGCGTGATGTCGGTTACTCGGGGCTAAAAGACCGTCATGCGCTGACGACACAGTGGTTTAGCCTGCGCCTACCAAAAAAGCAATTACCAGAGTCTGAATTTGCGCCCGTCGATATCGGCGCCAATGAATCGCTTACTATCCTTGCACAGCAGTGGCACAATAAAAAACTCAATCGCGGGACCCACCGAGCCAATCAATTTATCATTACCTTGCGTGACATTCAGTTTGCGGACTTAGACCTAGCAGCGACAATGTCTGATCAGAGTTTATCTTCTAGGCAAAACGACAAAGATGCGGTTGAGCAGCATTTGGCCCATATCAGCACAACGGGCGTGCCCAATTATTTTGGTCCGCAGCGCTTTGGCCGTAACGGTAATAATGTCAGAGAAGCATTGGCGTTATTTGCGCGTCCTGTACCAGAAAGTCGTCCGAACCCAAAAAAGAGCAAACGCAAACAGGCGCCGCGCGAGCAAAACAGTATGGAATTGTCCGCGGCGCGTAGTTTGATATTTAATGAGATATTAGCAGCGCGGGTGCGTGATGGTAGCTGGAATGCGGGACTTACCGGTGAAGTGTTTAATTTGGATGGTTCAGGTTCAATATTTGCCAGCGAAGTAATGGACGACACTTTGCAAGCGCGACTTGCCAGCGGTGATATTCATCCAACGGCGGTATTATGGGGCGTGGGTAATGATAAAGTCAGTGGCGCAGCAGCCGCTATCGAAAATAATATCGTACAGAAAAGTCCATTGTTAAGTCAGTTGGCAGCAGGCTTAGAGAAGCGCGATATCAAAGCACAGCGACGCGCGCTAAGATTACCGATTGAAGAATTAAGCTGGGAATGGCAGGACGCAGATGATGGGCTGAGCTTGGTGCTCAGTTTTACTTTAACGACCGGCAGCTTTGCGACCAGTGTACTTTCAAGCTTAGTGCAAAATTTAAACACTTCATCTGGCGTTAGTTAACGATTAGCTAGTCGCATAAAGAACGGCAATTTTGTCTTTTTCTACCGCGAGCATATGGTTGGCACTGACCACCTGATTACGCCCGCGGTCTTTTGCCTCATACAAGGCTTTATCGGCGATACAAATTAAGCGCTGACAAATATCGCTGGGCAGTTGGGCTTGCACTATTTCTTTAGCAGCGCGCTTTCTTCTCTGCGAAATCCTTTTTTGTGCATGGGTCTGTTGTGCGCCTGCTTGGTTTGAACTGTGCGAGCTACGCTCTTGTCTACGCTCTCCTTGCCTACGGTTTTTGCGCGCTTCTGTCAGCGATTGCGTATTTTCTTCTAGCGCTAAAGCTTTATACTCATTTTGAATACGCGCACGCTCTTCATGCGTCAGAGTATAAACCCCTAAACTGGCGGTGATATAAAAATCGACATTATCATCGCTCTTGATGACTTGTTGGGCGATATCTTTGCGTAGCTGTTTCGCAATGGTCATCGCGCCCTCGTGCGTGGTATCTGGCAGCACGATTAAAAACTCTTCGCCGCCATAGCGACTGACAATGCTCTCTTCTGATAAAGAGTTTAATAGGGTTTGAGCAACCTCAGACAGCACTTGGTCGCCAACGTCGTGACCATAATTGTCATTGATATTTTTAAACCAATCTAAATCCAATAAAATCACACTGAAATCTTGCTTATCTCCCATTGCGAGCAGCGCTTGCTGCATCTGCGTCAAACCATAACGGCGGCTTTTTAACTGGGTCAATTCATCTTGATTGGCATACTGCATAATCTCAGCTTTACTGTTATCCAATATCAATAGCAGCGTGCGAAACATATAGATGATAAAAATTGCCTTTGGCAGCGCCATATAAATATGGGTGGTGCGCCAAAAAAATGCTGAAGACAAACGCAGTTGATTAAAGGTCTCCCAACTCAGTATCCCATTTTTAAAAATCGACGCAGAAATGGCATTTTCAATTGATGTCATCTCGCTATAAGTAAGATAGCTATAGCCATCTAAAGGAAAAGAGCTCATCGTCATTTGACGTAGATTGGGTATCGTCAAGCCAAAATAGGGAACCAAAGTGACGAGAAAAATCAGGACAATATGACCCAAAAAGGCTTTCCAGACATAGCGGCGACGTATAAGCATCATACCTAACATCGCGCCGCCAACGAGTGATACTCCCGCGACCAAACTACTGTGACCCATGACTAAAATGACCACGGCAATATAAAGGCTATAAAGCGTGACGATTATCGCTTGCCACTTATATAACGAATCCGTGTCTTTTCTAATCGGCGATAAGCGGCTAACCATCCAAGAAAAAAACAGGACCATCAAGGTGAGCCCTATCCACAAGGGATACAGCACATCCATATTTACGTAGGAGCCATAGATATCTTGGCGCCACCAGACAAATAAACACCATAGCCAATGCGATGACACTTCCAGCAAAATAAACAATGCCAGCAGCGATGCCCTATCAGCAGCTTGCCACTCAAAAATCACTCGCGAGAGTTTTCTGTAGCCTAGATGAGATATCGATACAGCCATAATGGGCTACCGCAGATAATGAAAGTTATTGAGCTAAAACCAAATAAGAAAGTAAAAAGGATGATTTATGTTAGATCTAAACTGACGCATTTAGTGTGGCAATTTTTCTTTTAATTATCAATCTGTTTAAGTGATTTATGCGTCAATATCTGACACCTCATTTTGGCCTATGTTTTTTTAGTAATGATTTTTAATAATGATTTTCAATTATATGGTCAATTTACAATGCCGAGTCACAGGATCGACTTATCATTTTAAATAATAGTTTTGGTTTATACTTTTAACTAAGCCAATGTCGCAAATGACTGCCAAATGCCCTGCTGTTCAGGGTGAAGGTTTGGTACGTCACCCAAACGTCGCCACGGCATATTACTACCATGAAAATCACTGCCGATAGAGGCAGCAAGCTGATGTTCAGCGATACTGCGATCGACCATTCGACGGGTACTAATCGGTTCGCTAGTTGAGGGTAACTCACAAGCATCACCGCCAAGCCCGGCAAATTCTTCGATAAGTTTACGTACGCGAGTGGCAGATAGCTGATAGCGGGTTGGGTGCGCGAGTACCGCCTTGCCGCCGCAAGCGTGAATCAGCTCGATGCCGCGCTGCATGGTTAATGCTTCAATTGCCACGTAAGCGGGCTTATTATCCGCCAGATATTTATCAAAGGCTTTTTGCACGGTTTTTACCTCACCCCGCTCAAACAACACTTGACCAATATGCGCACGCCCTACCGCTTGTGGATTGCCGCCTGCTTTATCGAGCACCGCTTGCCATAGCTCATTATAATCAATATCTAATAGCTCACTGAGTTTTGCAGTGATACGTTGACCGCGCGTGGCACGGCTATCTTGCAACTGCTGCAACGTCGCATGCATTTTATCAAAGTCGGTGAAATCAAGTCCCAACACATGGATAATTTTATTGGTGGATTTATTTTTGCCATAGCCGCCGCTAAGCGTATGCTCGCAGCTAATCTCAACCCCATTGATTAATTGTATATCATAGGCCGCCGCCGCCGCGCGTGCCTCGTCGATACCCATCAAGGTATCATGATCGGTCAGCGCCAGTACATGAATGCCAGCATTATGCGCGCGCTGTACTACCTCGGTCGGCGCATAGGTACCATCAGAGCATGTACTGTGGCAATGTAAGTCGATTTTCATAAAGCTGGCCTTAAGGTGTTGAAAGTGTTGAAAGTGTTGAAAGTGTTGAAAGTGTTGAAAGTGTTGTGCATTCAAATACGCTGTCACTACTGACTATATTATCAGTAAAAAAGGGGAAATGCGGCGAAGATAACGCATGAAGGCAGATCATAACGGATGATTATCCTGTTACTTGCTTTTTTTTGCAGCAGTAGACGTGTAAACTACCCCATACGTTTTTTGTTGGACATCCTATTTGCTATGAAAGCCTTATTAGACTTCATTCCGTTGATCGCGTTTTTTATTGCCGCGCGTTACAATGGCATTTTAGCGGCGGCAGGCGCCTTGCTCGTGGCCACTATTATTATTTATGCCATCCATTTTGTGCGTCAAAAAGGCAAATTTGATAAGCAGCAGTGGGTCGTTTTATTATTAACCATCGTCTTTTGCGGTGGCACGCTGCTATTGCGTGACGACATCTACTTACGCTGGAAGTCGCCTATCATCAACGGTATCTTCGCCGTTACGCTATTGGTCAGTGCCATCATCAATAAGCCACTGATGCAACTGGCGATGAAAGAAGTGTTTTCACTGACCTTAAGTGGCTGGAAAAAACTCACCGTCGCTTGGGCACTGTTTTTTGCCTTTATGGGTTTTTTACATTATATCACGGCATTTACGATGTCTGATGAGGCTTGGATTAACTTTAAAACTTATGGCTGGATTCCAATTATGTTGGTATTTGTGATTGCCCAATTTGCCGTATTAAAAAACCATCTCAATCCAGCATTAACCGATAAAACCACTAAATAGAAGCTATTTCAATCATAATAAAAGACTTAAAAGTATAATGAGACATATTATCATTATTTTTTATTCTGGTTATTAGCGCTTTATACATATTATTTACTTGAGGAAGTCCCATGTCCTTATTTGCTATTATCGGCCACGATGTTGCTGGCAGCAGCGCCCAACGTCAGGTAACACGCGCCGAACACGTTGCCCGCCTGAAAGTATTACAAAGCGAGCAGCGACTCATTATCGCAGGTCCAACGCCCATCGAACACGGTAAAAGCGAGATGTCAGGCAGCTTGATTATTGCTGACTTTGACTCCCTCGATGCTGCGCAAGCATGGGCGAGCGCTGAGCCTTATCTGCGTGATGGCGTCTATAGCCATGTAGATATCAAGCCGTTCCTTCAGACCTTACCTGAACCTACTGACAGCGCTGCAGATAAACCAGCAGACAAGCCAGCAAATAAGGTAACAGTATCGTGATTCAGCAGTTATTATTAAATGGTTCTGTTTCTAATCATACCAGTGAGCACGTTCTTGGCCGCGTCGCTAATCTTAGTGTTGCGAGCTTGTTATTACTTGCTAGCTTATCAGCACAAGCAGCACCAACTGTGACCAATGCTGATCCTGCGGCAAGAACGGCTCCGCTTGCGCCAAATGCTGTATTAGCGCCCAATAGTGTTAATCAACTAGCGTTACCAAATACTGCCTCAAATACGGTCTCTGCTACAGCAGCGAACCAAGCTACTAGTGCTCAGCCTGCGACCAATATTAGCGACACTTTAGCCGCGCAGCTACAACCATCAACTAAAGCGCTCTCTGAAGCCAATCAAGAATTGCTAAGCCGCAATGCCCAGCTTCAGCGTCAAGTCAATGACTTACAAACACAAGTAAACGTTTTGGTTTATGAAAGCAAAGGTCAATTGTTTTTATACGGCGCATTTACGGTGTTAGTGAGCTTATTGGTTGGGATATTTATTTCGTGGTTGGTGTTTGTCCGCCGTGACCGCTGGTAGTAAATCCTCTATAAATGTGATGCTTTATGTCCAAATTTGTGTCTAAACCTGAGTCTAAACCGGCTATATCCAAGCCTACCTCTACCTCTCTTGCCACTTATAAAAAAGCCACCAAGCCCCCTAAGAAACCCGCGCCGCCAGATGTGATTACCCCTGCTAAGATTGGATGGCAAACCGATGATGCTGGCAATCAAGTGCCAGTATCAGGGGAGTTTGGCGATGTGTATTTCTCGCACGCTGATGGCTTAGCAGAATCTCGCCATGTATTTTTAGCCCATAATCAATTACCCGAGCGCCTAGCAAACCTTGCTGATAAGCAATGCTTTACGATTGCTGAATTGGGCTTTGGAACGGGCTTGAATTTTTTAGCGACATGGCAGCTTTGGCGTGAGCTTCGTGCTCAGCAGCCGCAGTTAACAAGCGCGCGCTTACACTTTATCACCACTGAAAAATACCCCATTCCGCTTAACGACTTAACGCAGATACTCGCTTTATGGGCACAGCGCGCCCCTGAACTTGCCGAATTGATTAAAGAGCTTTTAGCCAACTACCCACCGCTGATTGCGGGCTGTCATCGACTAAACTTTATTGACGATAATATCACGCTTGATATTTGGTTAGGCGATGCGGGCGATAGTTTGGCAAGTCTGGCTAGTTTTGAGAGCTTAGCTACTTTAAATACTGAGACTGCTATCAATCGTCCTTACGTTGATGCTTGGTTTTTAGATGGTTTCGCGCCTTCTTGTAATGAGAGCTTGTGGGCGGAGTCGATATTTACCCAGATGCAGCGCTTATCTCGTACTGGTACCACTGCCGCTACTTATAGCTGTGCTGGTATTGTCAAACGTGGCTTGCAAGCGCATGGTTTTAGCATTAAAAAGGTAAAAGGTTTTGGGCGCAAGCGCGAGATGTTAACGGCAGCGATGGCGGACAATACTGAGTTCTTACCTGATTCTTTAGCACTAAATGACGATAACAATATTTGCGTTTTGCCACACCCTCATGACCATACTCCTAATCATACAGTGGTTATTGGTGCAGGCGTTGCGGGACTACTTACGGCTTGGACGCTGGCCAACCGCGGTGTGGCTGTGTCGATAGTAGATAAAGTCGCGCCGCTTGCTGGCGCCTCTGGCAATCCGCGCGCCCTCCTCGCACCAAATATGACACCCATTCATCATGTGTATGAGCACTTGCACTCTATCGGCTATCTCTATAGCGGCAGGTTGTACCGTTATTTCAATCGGCAAGCAGCGCTGCAGCAAACGCCGCTCATACTTGAGCAAACAGGCGCGTTAGACTTGCTAATCAAAACCAATATCGGAACTGTGCAAATTGCCGATTATCCCAATGAAATGGCAACCACGGTTACGATTGAAGAGGCGCAGCAATTAAGCGGCTTAAAAACTAAAGACTTAACGGACAATTTATATTTACCAAAATCTGGATTGGTCAATCCACAAGCGCTAAAAACGCTCATCCTTAAGCACTCAAATATCAATTATCAGCAGCTTAGCGTTACTGATATCAAAGAAGCTGCCAATAAAGTGACGGTGATTGGTGAGAAAGAAAGCGGTATTGATGGTCAAAGTTCTGTCACTATCTGCGCTGACAATATAGTGATTTGCGCCGCCTATGAAAGCCATCAATTAGACAAACGTATTGTTGAGTGCCGTACTATTCGCGGGCAATTATCTTGGTTTACACCTACTGCTGAGCAAGTTGCGGGTTTGCCTAAACTACCGCTCAAATATAGTGGTTATTGCGCGCCCTTTATCGGGCAAAGCGGCGATGCTGAGATAAATAACATTCGCGACAATGAGCCACAGTTTTTATTAGGTGCCAGCTTTGTAGATGCTGACGCCAGTATTGATATCCGCGAAGAAGAAAATCAGCAAAATTATGACAAATTGCTTGAGGATATTCCTGAATTAAGCAATGTCTTGCCAGACGATACCAGCGCATGGCAAGCGCGCGCCGGTGTGCGTACGCAAACGATTGATTATCATCCCTTGGTCGGACGACTTGCCCAAAGTCGCCGCATTTGGACGCTCTCTGCGATGGGTGCAAAAGGTTATGCGCTAGCCCCGATATGCGCTGAAGCATTAGCAGATATGATGCTCGGTTGCTTTCCCCCTTTATCGGTTGTTATGTTAGGGCGGCTGTCATCCAATCGGGCGCGATTGCATAAAGCGTAAAAAGTAACAATTTAACGTTACGCTAACTTTTATCAATATTTATGAAAACGCTCTTAAAGCCAAGGCATGTATTGATAACAGTATAGAAGCAGGCTTAAAGAATAATGCTAGACTAGCCTTAAAGTTTAAAACACTTAAATAACGATGATAAATGGATAGCTATCTATTATGAAAACCGATATTTTTACCTTAGTGAAATCAAAACCCTCCTTTAAAGCAATTTCTATTGCGTTCTTAAGCCTATCACTGCTAAATGCTTGCCAAAAGACGCCAGAACCTGAAACCGTTAATGAAACTGCTGAAGCAACCACCCAAACGACGCCAGTAAGCTCTAATATTAATGCACCGAAAGTTGCTGAAACAAAGCCAAGCGCTACTGATTCGGCAGCCACTTTAGAGCAAGATACAAGCTTAAATGAAACAGAAAACGAGCTTAGCGCAGCGGATACCTCAACAAATAGTGCTGCGATAATGCCCAATCCAGAACAAGCCATCAAAGGCGCGCAAATCACTGATGTCAATTATCGCAGTGCCAGCGGTGAGACGTTATTTGTCATCTTTGAAACCTCAGAAAAAGGCGTACTTAACGCTATCGTCACCTTGCCAAATAAACCAAAAATGACCTTGAGTGCGCCAGAAGGCCAAGGCAATAACCCTACTTATCGCTCAAACGATGGCAGTATTCAGCTGGTCAGTCATGGCGGTGGTAGCAGCATTGATCTTATTCAAAACAATAAAACGACCAGCTTTGAGGCCATCAGTGTAGAAGCAGAAGTCATTACCGAATAGTTTTTAAATAAAAATTTGGCTTAGAACCTGTCAAAAATAATAAATTCAACCCTAAAAAAGGCGGCAAATACTTATCATATTTGCCGCCTTTTTTAATCTACTTTACCTTTAGCCAAAGCCAGTGGTCTTGCTAAACAGACTGACCAGCCAGCTCATCAGAGCCCATAAGCCCCAGCCGATAACCACAATAACGATTAATCCTAATAGGTCAGGGATATGCAGATATAACCAAGCAACGATAGGATTACGCCAAAAGAACGCAAAGCGGCTTTTCTGCTGCCTATCTTCTAATGATTGATGCAAAAACGGCCGATCCATATGCATGGTTTCGGTAATGCCATATTCATCGTGTAGATGCTCGTGCACGATGCTCAATGTCTTACGACTGGGCCGAATAAAAATATCGAGCACCGTACCTATACCCGGTACAATACCAACCACCATATCAATCAGCGCCAATCTAACCGCTGGGGTCATTTTATGCGCAGGTACGCCCAACTGCCGACCTAATATAAAAGCATAGCTGGTCAACGCCAGTCCTGCCAAATCTCCCGCCAGCGGAATGGTCGACAGCGCCGCATCAGCCCCCATGCCTTGTTTGGTAAAGGGAATACGTACGAGCGAATCCATGGTATTGGCAAATTTCGCCAGTTTACGCTCAGTTTCGATGACTTGTGCACGTGTTAATCCATGCGCGTCCAGCTTTGCCTGATAATCGATAACTGGTGCATTAACATCAGATACCTTTCTAGCTTTCGACTTTGAGAGCTTCTTAAAGTTATCCATTAAAAGTCGTCCATAAACACGCGATTGCGATAAGAGCAAAGACGTAACGCCCTACCCATATATTGGCCAAAAACGCCTGAAAACAGGCCAGTGCTTGACGACTGGCACAAGCGCTGTTCTGCTTGGCAAACATCATCGCCACGAGCGCCAAACCAAATACCGGTATCACACCCACACTGGTTGGCGCAAAGTAATGCCACATGACCGCACCCATAATCAGCAAAAACAACGTTTGTAGCAGCGAGATAATAATCACATCGTAGCGGCCAAATAATATCGCCGTTGATTTAACGCCAATTTTTAAATCATCCTCACGATCCGCCATCGCGTACTGGGTATCATAAGCCACGGTCCAGCACATATAAGCGATAAACAATAACCAGCACCAGATATCAGGCGCGCCTTGTATCGCGACATAGGCCATCGGTATTGCCCAACCAAAAGCGGCGGCTAAAAACACTTGCGGCAAATGGGTAAAACGCTTCATAAATGGATAAATAAACGCCAATATAACGGCGCCAAGGGACCAGTATAAAACGACAATAGGCAAAAATAATAGCAAACTGGCACTAAGCAATACCAATACTAAAAAAGCAGCAATGGCTTCTTTAGCAGACAAGCGTCCATCTGCCAATGGACGACCTTTGGTACGGCTGACATGACCGTCGACCTTGCGATCAGCAAAATCATTAATCGCACAGCCTGCCGCGCGCATAAAAATCGCACCGAGCGCAAAAATAACAAAGACTTTAAAACTTGGCAGTCCTGCTACCATGCCTTGCTGCTGCGCTTGACCCATCGCCGCCAGCATTACCCCCCAAAGCGTTGGCCAGAGTAACAGCTCGATACCTACAGGTTTATCAAAGCGCGTTAGTTGTAGGTAGGCTTGTAATTTGTCGTTAAATGTCATGGCGTTTTATTATCATCTATAGAAATTTTATATACTTTTTTGCAGGCTATGGAAATGGGTGAACGAATGAGTGAACTACTGAATTTGTTGCCACAAATTATTAGCCTCAATGAGCGACAACTCAGGATATTGCTTGCGTAAGGCTTTAATGGCAGGGACTTTTTCTTTTTGTACGGCTTGCTGTCGCAAGAACCTCAAGTAATCTTCAGGTCGACTCAATTCTTTTAAGCGCGCTTCCAATCTTAAAATTCTCGTACGCAGCATAATATTTATCAGTAATAGCGCCGCTCCCATTACCCAAATAATTAGTGTCGACATTCCTTGCTCCTAAATTCACTAACTCTAAAAGTTTAAACTGATTCCATGCATGATAACGAAAGGTTTTTTAAACGAAATACCCATCAAAACGTACCGCTTCATTATGCCAGCTTTCGCTTGGTTGTTGATGCGCAAGTAATGGTGCGAGCTGCGGGCGCTTGACGACGACGCGGCCTTGTCCTACACCTTGACTGACGATTGCTTGTGCACTTTGGAGCAACTGCGACTCTTCTTCTAGCGTTGGCGGACGTGCCAATTGGTGCAAAGCTTGCATATGCTTGCCCACTTTCGCACCTTTACCCGTTTTGCTATCTTGATAGCTATCCTCTGGAAACATAGGATCAAGATATACCACATCAATAGTCTGATGGCTATTAGCGGTCAAACCATTACTAGAATCTGTAAAATCAATACTTTCAAAATAACTCAGCGCATCGGTATTGATAATCTGTAGTCGGCGCATCAGCTTTTGCCAATTTGGTAGCGTACTCATCCGCTGCTGTTCAGCTAGCAAAAGCAGCGCTATCAAGGGCTGATGTTCAAGCATAATGACTTGAGCGCCAGTACTGGCTAATATCAGGCTGTCATGCCCAAAGCCTGCCGTCGCATCAATGACCGTGCTATCCGCGGTAATTTTAGCCGCTTGTAGCAGTAACTCAGACTTACGCCCAGCACTCACCACTCGGCGCTGTAGCTTATCCCATTCGGGCGCCACGCTCAGCCCATCGCTTAACCATGACAGTTTATTTTTTTCATCTAATACTAAGATAGGCTGGATAGAATACTGACTTAATTGCTGACGACGTTTTTGATTGAGCTTTTCGCTAAATAACTCAATGTTTAGAATAATAGGCAATTGATGTTTGACTACCAGCGCTTGCAGGCTGGCTATTTGCGCTTGTTGGGCTTCATTGACATAAAAAAGCTGGCAATGCATAAAGTCGCTTGATGTTTGTTGCAAACTGCTCATGATTGCCCTCCCTCTTAATGTTTTACGGTTTAAAACGTTACCGTTAACCCAGTTGAAAATGATAACGCCACATCTTTAAAAATTAGCCTGCCATCTGATAGCCAAAACCCCAAGCGGCAATCAGTACTAATACGCCCGTAACAATACGTAGCCAAGCAAAGATTTTAAAGTCACGACGGCTAACCCAAGCGACCAATAAGCGGATACAAAGTAAAGCGACGACAAATGACACCACGGTGCCGATACCCAATACCAGCCAGTCTTCGCTACTGGTCAACACGTCATGGTGCTTTAATAAATCCAACAATGCTGCGCCAACAATGACAGGTATGCCTAAAAAGAAAGAAAATTCCGCAGACGCCTTACGCGACACGCCAAGCCAGAGGGCGCCGATAATAGTGGCCCCTGAGCGTGAGGTTCCGGGTATCAAAGCCAAACACTGCATCAAACCAATCATTAACGCAGTTTTTAGACTGACGTCTTCTGCTTCTTGGGCAATAATCGTTTTAGGTCGATTTTCGACATAAAATATCAGCAAGCCACCGACAATCAGCATAATCGCTACCACGATAGGGTTAAACAAATATGCCTTAATCTCGTCTGCAAAGGTAAAACCTACAATCATTACCGGAATGGTCGCCACAATTAAGCTTAAACCAAGCTGCCTTGGATTACTCATACCTTCCGCTTTACCAGTCAGTAGCCCCATGAGCGCTTGCCAGAGCCTGCCCCAGTAATCATAAATGACCGCTAAGATAGCACCAAGCTGGACTACCACCACAAACAAATCAACTTTTTCCTTAGTCCAAAAGCTCATCAAATCGGCTGATAAAATCAAATACCCCGTACTAGAGATGGGTAAAAACTCAGTGATACCTTCAACGATACCCATAATGAGCGCTTGGATTAATAACAGTATATCCACAGTTGCTTCCCTAAAAAAACAGCGCTAGCCGCTGTTTTATATTGTTGTTGCTTTTATAATCGTTTATACGTAGAAGTACAAAGTACATTGCTTACTAATCATCATGTAAGCACTATGCCTTACCTTGCTCTTTTAGCGTTTTCCATGCTTGATTGCGCAAGTACTTTGGTAAGGCATTAGCCGCATCGCTACCGCCTGTCTGTATGAATTGAGCGATACCCAATTGCCCAATCACCACCGCGTCTGGCCAAACCTCTTCATGGCAAACTTGTTCGTCATGCGCTTTTAATAGCGGCGCACCGTTACCGACGACAGGCAGATTGGCAGCGGTTTGGCTGCCATAATCAAGTAAGCGCTCGGTATCTTCGCCACTTTCTTGCACGACGGGCTGCATAATATGGTCTATTAGTGCATATTGCCCAAAATATACTTGCTGCATACGCGCATCAAGCGCGCTATAAACTTGCGTCAAACCATACCTTTGATACGCACACTGGGCAATGGCTTGTAAGCTAGAAACCCCCACGCAAGGAATATCGTGGGCGACAGATAAGGCTTGCACCACCGCTGTATTGATTCTGATACCGCTAAAAGCACCGGGGCCACGGTTGAATACCAATGCTTTTATCTGCGCCAGATTGAGCTTAGCTTCAGATAAAGCCGCATCTATCATTGGCAAAATGTGCTGAGTTTGCTCACGTTTGCCTTGTTCGGTATGACTCGATAGCACCTGACCATTGGCATCTAAAATCGCGATCGAACACTGCTCAAATACGGTATCCATTGCTAAAAACATCATTACCTCGGCTTATTTTCTTAATACCACAAAACATGCGCTCATCAATCAGCGCCTATCATAGCATTTAGGATAAAAGAATTTTATCAATTTCTAAACTTTCCTAGTGCATCCATCAATATTTATGCAAATACGTCAGACATAAAAAACCCCAAAACTATTTCAGCCTTGGGGAATTTGTTAAAAAGTAAATACTATATCAATCTGAGCGTCTATTCATTAAAAGCGCGTTTTAAACTTCTTTGGCGCTTGGTTTTGTAGCTCTTGCATCTGTTTTTGCATCTCTTCGGTGCTCGGCATATTGTTTGGGTCCAGTCCCATCTGCTTTGCCATCTGCGCGGGATTTACATCTTTGGCACCGCCTTGCTGACCGCCGCCAAATAACGGACCGCCGCCACCAGCACCGCCGCCGCCCATCAAGCCTTGCATCGACTTCATCATTTTACTGATACCTTCAGGCTTAGAAATCATTTTCATCATTTTTGCCATTTGCTTGTGCTGCTTGAGCAAACGGTTGACGTCTTGAATCTCACGTCCTGAACCTGCGGCAATACGGCGCTTGCGGCTTGGGTTAATCTTATCGGGATTCTTACGCTCAAACGGCGTCATTGAATTAATCAAGGCTTCCATTTCACGTACTTTTTCTTCAGGCTTAGCGTCTTGCACGGCTTTTTGCATATCAGAGCCGCCCATACCCGGCATTTTATCTAAAAAACCTGCCATGCCGCCCATGCTTTTCATTTGCTGAAACTGGGTCAATAGATCCTCAAGGTCGAAGTCGCCGCCCTTTTGCATCTTTTTCGCCATTTTTTCGGCTTTATCACGGTCGATTTTTTGCTCGACTTCTTCAACTAAACTTAGAACGTCACCCATACCAAGGATACGCTGAGCGATACGCTCAGGATGAAATAGTTCGAGGGCGTCGAGTTTTTCACCGCGACCTAAAAACTTAATCGGTTTACCAGTAATGGCGCGCACAGACAATGCTGCACCGCCGCGAGCATCACCGTCGGTCTTGGTTAAGATAACACCCGTCAATGGCAGCGCATCGTTAAAGGCTTTGGCGGTATTGGCGGCATCTTGCCCGGTCATCGCATCGACGACAAACAAGGTTTCAGATGGATTGACCGCCGCAGTCAACGCCTTGATTTCAGCCATCATGGTCTCATCGATAGCCAGACGACCAGCCGTATCAATAATCAAAATATCTTGATATTGGATTTTAGCTTCTTCGATAGCGCGGCGGGCGATATCAATCGGATTTTCATCAACTGTTGAATTGACGAACTTGGCATTGACTTGTCCTGCTACTTGCTCAAGCTGTTTAATAGCTGCTGGGCGGTAAACGTCGGCAGAAACCAGCATCACCTTTTTCTTATGACGCTCTTGTAAAAACTTCGCCAATTTACCAGCGGTGGTGGTTTTACCCGCCCCCTGCAAACCAGCGAGCAGATAAACAACCGGCGGTTTACCCGTCATCTCAAGTTGCTGATTGGCACTGCCCATCATTTCGGTCAGCTCGTCATGGACAATTTTGACAAAGGCTTGTCCTGGCGCCAACTCTTTGAGCACTTCTGCGCCAAGCGCTTGCTCTTTGACACGTTTGACAAAATCACGCGTCACTGGCAGCGCAACGTCGGCTTCTAATAGCGCCATACGCACTTCGCGCAGCGTGTCTTTGATATTATCTTCGGTCAACTGCCCAGTACCGGCGATATTACGCAGGCTCGATGATAAGCGTTCGGTTAAGGTATCAAACATAAATAACTCTCAATTAAAATAATTCTTAGTGAAAACAATCTTTGATAAAAGCAATTCTTAGTAAAAACACTATGACAACAATACGTCGTCAAATTTGGTTCAGCGTTGCTTGCTGATTTACATGATTTGGCTATGCTACAGACGATTAAAAAGTAGCATATTATCAATACTATAGCATTAAGAGGCCATAAAGCTTATAGTCGTTTTGCAAATGGCATTTTTCTAATAAGCGCTGCTGTGCTACAAGCGCTATAATCAATCCGTAAGATGGCGCTCAATTGCTTGCCATTTTATGATAAATTGGAGAATTATTCTAATCATTCTGATAATACCATTTTAGCATTCAATTGAGCGGCGTTTGTGCGCTCATCATGAGATGAGGTTCTTTATCTTGCAACTTGCATTTTTACTGGCTGGCATGGTTTATATTTTGGTCAGCATCTACATCGGCTGGGCGCTGATTCACGATAAACCTATCCACAAGGGCGTGAGCTTAGGTTTATTGGTTGTCGGCATGCTCGCACATGCCGCACTACTCTATCCACATGTGGTCACGCTTTATGGGCTAAATTTCAACTTGTTTAATACCATTAGCCTGATCAGTTTATTTTTCTTATTTTTCTACGTTATTTTTAGCTTATACCGCCCTATTGTCAGTCTTGGTATTTTAGCAGCACCGACGGCACTAGTTGGGATGATAATCGGTTATATCGGCCGCGCGCCCTATCGTCCGATTACAGACATCAGTGTCGGGTTAGAGGCGCATATCCTACTATCACTTGCCGCCTATTGTGTGCTGCTGATGGCAGCGCTGCAAGCGCTATTTTTGCGCTTACAAATACGCGAGCTTAAACACCAGTCGATTCATCGCTTTTGGGTCAATAAACTGCCGTCCTTGCAGAGCATGGAAAGTCTATTGTTCGACATGCTATTGGTCGGCTTTGTGTTGCTCAGTATCGCGCTTGGCATTGGCTTTGTTTATGTAGAAGACCTGATGGCGCAGCACCTTGCTCATAAAACGGTCTTTAGCGTGCTATCTTGGCTGTTATTTGGCGCATTATTATTGGGTAATTGGCGCGCAGGATGGCGTGGTAAACGCGCTGCCAACATGACCATTTATGCATTTATCTTATTAGCAATTGGCTTTGTCGGTAGTAAGTTTGTGTTAGAGATGCTGTTATAAACCCAGTTCTGTGATAGTGGTAATTTGACTAAAAAAAGCCGCCAGTATTAAATACCAATACTGGCGGCCTTTTTTACGCTCTTATTTTGGTTTAACACCGTCTTAAAAAAATCTAATTAAAAACCACGGTTTTATTACCTGCCACAATCACGCGGTTTTGTACATGCCAATTTACTGCGCGCGCTAAGACATTACGCTCGATATCACGGCCAATAGCACGTAATTCTGCCACTCCTTGACGGTGAGTGACACGATGGACGTCTTGCTCAATGATAGGCCCTTGGTCAAGCTCGGCAGTCACATAATGCGCGGTCGCACCAATAAGCTTGACGCCTTTCTCATAAGCCTGACGATAAGGGTCGGCACCGACAAAGGCAGGTAAAAATGAATGGTGAATATTGATGACTTGCATCGGCCAACGCTTGACAAAATCAGATGATAAGATCTGCATATAACGCGCCAATACCAACAAGTCATTGCCTGCCATCAACGTATGAATCTGCTCTTCTGCTTCAGCCTTGTTATCCTTGGTGACTGGCACATAATGGAAAGTGATGCCAAAGTTTTCTACCGCTTGGCGCAAGTCTTCGTGATTACTGACAACAGAGGTAATCTCGCAATCGAGTAATCCTCGCTGATGCCGCCACAGTAAATCTAACAAGGCATGGTCAAACTTTGACACTAAGATGCCAACCTTGGTTTTTATCGCATTGTTATGCAAGCGCCACGCCATATTATGGCGCTTGGCCACCGTATGCCCAAAGCTGGCTTCAAAGTTATCCAGAATTTCGCTCAAGCCTGCTAACGCAAACTCCAAGCGCATAAAGTATTGACCGCCCTCGTAAGCGGTTGAGTACTGATCCAAGGTGATGATGTTCGCGCCATAGCGATGAATAAACTCTGATACTGCTTGTACGATACCTGCCTGATCTTTGCATTTGATCAGCAATGTCGCTGTATCGATAGCCGCTGTCGTTTGCGAAGATTTTGCTGATGTACTTGGCAATGACACAGCTGGTGAGGATACAGCTGCATTGTCGCTTGGTGTGGTGTTGCTTGGTGTTGTTTTACTTAGCATAATGCGCCCAATTCAAAAAACAAAGCTATCAGCTCTACATGGTCATGCTGATAGCAAAAATCTAATAAAAGTATAGGAAACCGACTATTCTAATCGTTTTTGCAAAACTTTGCTGATTGAGTTGCTTGTATTTGGTTATTAAGATTACCCCATTCTCAACTTATTTTTCTAAGGTATTGGTTTACTTAGTTTTTAAAATTACAGTTAAAACAATTAGGATT
>NZ_JACSQR010000059.1:0-6427 GCF_014836505.1 Psychrobacter communis | reverse complement strand
GCCTCAGCAGGGACAGGTAGCCACATTGTAAATAGTATCAATAAGTTACAATGTGGCTTATCCCGAACTGGGGTTAATTTTAAAACTAATCAAGAAAAATTAACGCAACAAAAAGCCCGCTACATTGTATATAGTGGGCTTTTATTTTTTGAAACTTATAAGTCTTAACTACTGAGAGTCTTAACGACTATAAGGTTTGCGGATTATCTGACATGTGTTTTTCACGCAATTTTTGGCGCAGTACTTTACCAACGTTACTCTTTGGTAGCTCAGTAACAAACTCGATATAACGCGGACATTTATAGCCGGTTAAATTGTCTAGAGCAAATTCTTTAATCGAGTTTTTGGTCACGTTATTGTCGGCAGGGATGACGTAGATTTTGACCGCTTCTCCTTGACGCTCATCAGGAATACCGATCACCGCGCAATCAAGAATGCCTTCACAATCAAGCATCACGGATTCTACTTCGTTAGGAAAGACGTTAAAGCCTGAGACCAAAATCATGTCTTTCTTACGGTCTAATAATCTAAAGTAGCCTTTTTCATCCATACTGACGATATCGCCCGTGCGAAAGTAACCATCTTCAGTAAAGTCTTCGCTACTGTCTCTATTCAGATAACCTGAGGTGACGTTAGGACCTTTAACACACATCTCACCAGCTTCATTGACACCGACGCGCTTGCCGTCTTCATCTATGATGATGACATCAACGCTCGGAACTGGGACGCCAATAGTGCCGTTAAACTTACGGTCGGTAACAACGTTGGCAGTGCCGACAGCCACACCCTCAGTCATACCCCAGCCTTCAATCATGGCGCAACCAGTGGTTTCAAGCCAGCGCGCTGCCGTCTGTTCGGTCGCTGCCATACCGCCTGCTTGCGAGATACGTAGCGAGCTAAAATCAAGGTCTTTAAAGTTTGGATTATCAAGCAAGCCTTTAAACAAAGTATTAACTGCTGGGGAAATATGGAACGGTTGTTTAGATAAGGTTTTGATAAATCCAGGTATGTCGCGTGGATTGGGTATCAGGATAAAGGTATAGCCTGAACGCATACCGAGTGAGCTTAGCATAAAGGCAAAAATATGATACAGCGGTAGGGCCATGACCATATTGATATAAACTTCATTAATCTCTGACGTGATAGGGCGCGTCCATGCTTCTGTTTGCATGGCTCCTGCGACGATATTACGTTGAGATAAAATCGCACCTTTAGAGAGTCCGGTCGTACCACAGGTATATTGTAAAAATGCTTTTTGATCCAAAGTCATTTTTGGCTTTTGGAAGGGTAGGTTTTTGCCTTTTTTGAGCACATCGGGAAACTTTGTGACTTCATGCTTAGGGTCGTTTAGCTTGTATTTGGGCACCAAACGTTTGACTTGACGGATAATGGTATTTACTAAAATACCTTTGAGGCCCATCATATCGCCCATTTTTGATAAGACGATACGCTTAATTTGCGTCTCATCAATCACTTGCTCGAGCGCTTGAGCGAAATTATCCACCACAAAGATAACCTTTGCATCTGAGTCATTTAACTGATGGCGCAGTTCACGGCCAGTGTAAAGAGGGTTAACGGGCGTACAGACGTAACCTGCGCGCAAAATACCAATCATGGTTGGCAAGTATTGCGGCACGTTTGGCATCATCAGCGCAACCACGCTGCCTTGAGGCAGTCCTTGTGCTTGTAGCCAAGCGGCGACGGCAAGAGAAGCCTTATCAATGTCATCATAGGTATGAGTCACGCCCATACAGATACTCATAGGATGCAGACGAAAGCGATCAAAACACTCTTCATACAGCTCCACGATGCTGCCATATCTATCTGGATCGATCGTTTTCGGCACACTCTTAGGTATATTGGGCAAGCCAAGGTTTATTCAACGTCATAGTCAGCGTCCTGGAATTTCAATTAAGTTTCTATCGTTAAGCAGTCGTATCCGTGTCAATAAAAAATCAGCGCTGACGTAAAGCAATGGCCGCTGAGTTTGATAACATCCTTATCTATTGACGGACTACTAAGTTTCTTTGCAACTAAAATATAATGTATCGACGATATAATGATACATTTAAGCAACACATTAGCATGAATCTAAGTAAAGGCAATATTAGCATGCGAGTACTGCCCAGTACACATTAAAAGTTTATAAATAAATGCTTCTATAGGAAAAAAAAGACCATCAATGAGGTGGTAGTGAAACATGCTGATATTTGGATAAAAATTTAAGATGGTCTTTGGATAAATACGATATATAACTTAAAAACCGTTTAAGTCGTGCCTAAAAATATCACTGCAAAGGAATAGCGATAGGTTAAAGAGTAGTGCGTTTTTACTTAAACTTTAAACGAGACTGAATCGGCACTATGTGCGGTTATTGTTCGGTTATTGCTTGATTAATGGTTTCGCTTAATTTTTGCGGTACACGAATAGGGCGCATGGGTGCGCTATTATTGCTTGCAGAGTCTGGCGTGACTTGGTTTTGCACGCAAGCGATGACAATTTTAGCGCGACTTAATAAAGTAGTGTTTGAAAAGGCAGTACTTTTCTGAGGAATATCATTGTCATTCGGCGCTAAGCGATGGATACTTTGATAAAATATAATGCTGGCAGGTTTTAGCTCAACCTTATCAATGCGTACGTTGATGACCTCATCTAATAAAATGGCTTTTTTATACTGCAAATCTGCTTGGCTAACGACAAAATGCTGAATCTCACCATCATCGGTCTGCAAAAAATAGCCATTTAAACCAAGCTTGGTGAACCAGTCGCGGCGGCAGTTTTCAAAAAACACCAGATGATTGGCATGGTAGACGATGCCGCCAGCATCAGTATGGTTAATATAGACATTGTAATCAGTAGCAAATAGCGGGGTGCTTGCGTGCATCGATTGTGCAGCGGTATTTTTATTCATGGTTGTCATCAGGTTACTCAGTAAATTTGCGCCATTAATAGCATGTAGAGTTTAAGAGGTTGATATATAAGGTTATAAAAATAAAAAATAAGAAATAACAATGCTTAGATTGTTACTCATGACAGCTACTCTATCGTAAGAGATAAAGGCGCGCAACAGCTAGCTGTGGCGATGTCTGTTATGATAAGCCTTTATTTATCATCTCTTGCTGCTTGCTTTATTTTATAAAAATACTTGTTATAGAAAGATTTTATTTCAATTCATAATGATAGGATAGTTTATGACCCGTTTTGTTTGTTTTAATATCAATGGTATTCGCGCTCGTCAACATCAGTTAGAAGCGATAAAAGAGATTATCGACCCTGATGTGATCGGTCTGCAAGAAACCAAAGTACACGACGAGCAGTTTCCGCTCGCAGATGTGGAAGGTTTGGGCTATCACGTCGAGTATTTTGGTCAAAAAGCGCATTACGGCGTCGCATTATTATCTAAAATTGCCCCTATTTTTGTGCAAAAAGGTTTTCCGGGAGAAGATGAAGAGGCACAGAAGCGCTTTATCCATGCCCGCTATGTATTCGACGGTCGCGAAGTGGATGTGCTTAACGGTTATTTTCCGCAAGGCGAGAGCCAAGACCATCCGACTAAGTTTCCTATGAAGCGTGCCTATTATGCGGATTTGATAACCTATATTGATACACTAAAGGCAGAAGGGCGCTCGCTGGTTATCATGGGTGATATGAACATTGCCCCAGAAGATATCGATGTTGGTATCGGCGAGGCCAATGCCAAGCGCTGGCTTAAAAATAGAAAAACCTCGTTTTTACCTGAAGAGCGCGAATGGTATGGTAACTTGATGGCGCGAGAGCTGACCGATACTTATCGTCTGCATTATCCAGACAGCACCGAATTATATAGCTGGTTTGATTATCGCAGTCGCGGTTTCAATGATGATCCTAAGCGCGGGCTGCGTATAGATCATATTTTATGTACGGCAGATTTGATCGACCATTGTGTCGATGCTGGTATCAGCTATGAGCTACGCGGCATGGAAAAACCGTCTGACCACGCGCCAATTTGGGCAGCGTTTGATTTAAATAAAGTATAATAACTGGCTTTGAACCATAGACTTTTAATATCAGATTTTTAGCATTCGTTTTTAAGAACTAAAAACGAATAACTAGAATTTTATAAAGATAATTTATAACCAATAATACATCAGCATTGATGAATAAGGATTGAATGATGGCTGTCGGCAACGTTGCAGTACCTAATACGATTTATCCTATTGATGGGATTAAACTAAGCGCCACCGCTGCAGGCGTACGCTACAAAGACCGCGATGATTTGGTGGTGATAGAGATTGCTGATAGCGCCAACACTGCGGTTGTGACTACTAAAAATACCTTTTGTGCCGCACCGGTACGTGTTTTACGTGAACACTTTGCTAAAGCCAGCCCGCGTTATTTAATCACCAATACCGGCAACGCCAATGCCGGTACGGGCGCTGATGGTAAACGCCGCGCGGTTGATATCTGTAGCGCCCTAGCTGCTAAAGCGGGCGTGGATGTCAGTACTGTTTTGCCATTTTCGACAGGCGTGATAGGCGAGCCACTAAACAGTGATGCTGTTATCGCAGGCTTAGACAATGCCTTAGCCAATTTGGCCGCCGATAATTGGCTGGCCGCGGCCAATGGTATTCGTACGACGGATACGATTCCAAAGCTTGCCAGTGAAAAGGTTGATGTCGATGCTATCAGCTATCATATTACGGGCATGTCAAAAGGCTCGGGAATGATACGCCCCAATATGGCGACCATGCTTGGCTATGTGGCCACTGATGCCAATATCGCCGCTGACTTATTGCAAGAAATGCTGAGCAAAATTAATGAGCAATCCTTTAACCGCATTACTGTCGATGGTGATACCTCAACCAACGATTGCTGCGTCTTGATTGCAACCGGAACAGCGAGCTCGGAGATTATTGATAGCCCAGAG
Source organism: Psychrobacter communis (assembly GCF_014836505.1). Taxonomy (NCBI): domain Bacteria; kingdom Pseudomonadati; phylum Pseudomonadota; class Gammaproteobacteria; order Moraxellales; family Moraxellaceae; genus Psychrobacter; species Psychrobacter communis. Next base: position 1,521 of record NZ_JACSQR010000059.1, on the reverse strand, counting down.
CATCCGCATTATCAGCCGATATTTGACGCCTTAACAGCAGTGTTTGTGCGCTTGGCACAATTGATTGTACGAGATGGGGAAGGCGCGACCAAGTTTATGACGGTAAAAGTCACGGGTGGCAATACTACGCAAGAATGCTGCGATGTGGCGTATGCGGTCGCCCATTCACCACTGGTCAAAACGGCGTTTTTTGCCAGTGATGCCAACTGGGGACGTATCTTAGCAGCGGTTGGTTATGCAGGTATCGACGACCTTGATACCGAGCAAGTCGATGTCTATTTAGATGAAGTGATGATTTGTCAAAATGGCGGTGTGGCGCCAAGTTATACGGAAGCGGCGGGCAAAGAAGTCATGAGCCAGCCTGAGATTACCATTCATATTAATTTGGCCCGCGGTGATGCCGAGGATACCGTTTATACCTGCGATTTGTCTTATGATTACGTTAAGATAAATGCGGACTATCGCAGTTAAAAGTTATCTATCATTTTATAAAAACGCTCAAAGCCATCCATTATAATGTTAGCTTTGAGCGTTTTTTTATGTTCAATATTTTTGTATTAAATACGGTCTAATTTAAACCGTTTATTAACAGCAGTTGCAAAAGCTGACGTTACTTTACAAAGCAGTTATAGAGGCTAGGCATCGGTGCGACCTATACTGATTGCAGTAAACAATAGACGGTACTATTAATAGTTGAGGAAATTTATATCAATTGTGTTCGTTTTTATTTTAGATGAGCTTAGATTGACTTTCTGATTAACAGTATCTTTATGACTGCTTGCTACCTTTTGAATAGTGATAATTGATTAAAATGAGTTTGAAAGGTAATGATCAATACTAATAAATAAACTGAGGATTTAATAATGAAAAAATTAGCAATTGCGGCATTGATGACGACTTTTGTCTTGTCAGGTTGTTCTACCATGGGTATGAATGATGAGCGTACTATGGTGGTCGAAGGCGAACCTGTGAATGTGAAAGTGGTTAACATTCCAAGTTTCAAAATTGAAATAGCACCACTTAAAGCGGTGTGTGAGCTGCCCACCGCGAGTGGTACTATGGTTGAGTCAGAGTGCCTACAATATCGCCAGACTTATCAGAAAAACTACACGCCTCTAAATGGTGATATTCAAGGCTTTACTTATGAGCCAAACTATCGCTATATTCTAGATGTGCGTCAAGAAGCGGTTATGAATGAAGCAACGAAAGTGGTTAAGCCGGTTTGGATTTTAAATGAAGTGATTTCAAAAACTGCTGAATAATTTTAGTTGTAGCTTATTATAGAAAAGCCTCTAATGATTAGAGGCTTTTTCTGTGACTAAAAAAAGCCTCTAATCATTAGAGGCTTTTTTTAGTCACAGAAAAAGGTAAACGTATTTTATCAAAAAGCGCTGTAAAACCATGTCCCTTCTAGGGCGTGGATATCAGGCGTCAGCTATTGTCTCTCAGCCTTAAAACAGACTTGTCAACCAAACTCATTGAGGTCATAATCACTCTATGAAAACGCTCAAGTTGCGCATC
>NZ_JACSQR010000058.1:0-6894 GCF_014836505.1 Psychrobacter communis | reverse complement strand
GTCAGATTGGTTAGTCATTGCTTATTCTCCTGTTAGTGGATTATAAGCAGTTACACAGAGTTTGGGAAACTCCCAAATCAGCAAGTATTCTTATGCTAATAGAATACTTGCTGATGAAAGAAAACGCTACTTTTTATGCAGTGCGATCTAGTAGTGCTTGCGCTTGGCTCTGCTGCTCGCTATTACCTTGGTTAATGACCTCAGTCAGTAAACGTTTGGCGCTATCATATTCGCCCAATTGCACATACTGACTGGCTAAGTCTAAGGTGACTTGATTGCTATCTAAGGTTTTAACAAAATCAAAGTCCGCCGCAAAACGTGATGAAAAGTCCTCTGTGGTTTCAACTTCAGTCTCAATAGTAGCGTTATCTAGCATATTAGTGCTATTGACATCACTACTGACATCATAATCGTTTTTAACCTCGACTGGCGTCGTCGCTGTTGGAGCGCTTGCTAAAGAGTCAAAGTCAAAACTATCATCGATCAAAGTATTGTCATCGAATCTGCCAGTAGTTGGCGCGTTACTAGAAGCTACTGTTTCGTTCGTTTGATTGTCTGTCTGTCGTATCCACATCTGCGAAACTAAGCTCATCGATGCTATTGCTTTCCAAAACATGGTTATTCTCTGATGGATGGTCTTCAAGAACAAAGTTGTCAAATTCAAGATCATTCAAGCTATCATCAATAACAGCAGAAGTTTCATCTGATAATGTTTCTGTTTCAACAGGTGTGTCGTTATTATCATCTATACTATCGAGAGATAAAGCAAGATCATTTTTTAATGAGCTGACGTCTGTCATAGACTCATCATTAAGACTCATATTAGTTTCGCTCGTATCTAGCTCTAAGTCTGCTAAATCTAAGACAAAATCTTCATCATCTAATGTTATTTCATCATCAGTGTTGTTTAAATCATCTTTAGACAAAGACGCATTGGTTTCTGACGCAGTATTATCCTGTTCTGCTAAGTCGAAGTCAAAATCCAGCTCACTATTGCTCTTGTTTTCATTTGTGCCGCTGACCGTCGACATTGATAAGCTTTGCTCATCGGCAATATCTAGATCAATGACAGGTGCGGCACTAGTAGCAGCTGGCTCATCAATATCTTGTTCTAAGTCGTCTAAACTGAGGACGAAATCTTGCTGGCTATCATTGAAATCATTAGAAGTTTCTAACGTGCTATCTGAGCTAGCGGCTAAATCATTTTTATATTCGTTATGAGTGACCGCTTGTTCATTAAGACTAGGATCAATAGTTGGCTCGTTATTCTCAATTTTGTTCGCTGGTAAATCAAAATCGATACTTTCAAAGCCAGTATCTAGATTGTTATCAGCAGGTAAGGCACGTTCAGCCGCTTGGTTTTGTTCTTCCGTCAGCAATGCTTTTAAGTCATCAGCCTGAGCGATGCTTTTGGCATCACCATGCGTTTTAATGGAATCATAGACTTTATTAAAGTTATCAGACTCGTCTATTGTTGCGTATACTGCTAGAAGCTTTAGAGTTAGCTGGCTATCATTTGGCTTTTCAGCGAGACCACGATTGAGAGTTTCAATGGCTTTATCATAGCGCTGTTGCTCCATAAAACGCTGTGCTATCTCAATATGATCAAATCGCTTATCACTATTGACATTAGCTTGAGTATTAGTACCTTTAACGGCAGTATGTTTCGGTAAAGTTGCAGCTTTATCTGCTTTATCTGATTTGATACTTTGCTGTGCTGGTGGTTTTTGCGCTTTGTTCTTGCGCATTACCAAGACTGCTATTAGTACAATACATACCAATCCAGCGATAATATATAGCATATTGTCCATAGTTACTCCTATACCTACGATCATGGTTGCAGCATACGGCACTGATCGGCTAGGTAATTATTGATTGCGTAATTTTTCGAGACGAGCTTGTAGCTCCGCCAGTTTTTGGTTTTGTAATTGCAGTTTTTTAGTATAGCTGCCAAGCGTACTGTTGGCCTTTGATAAACGCTGCGCTTGGTCTGCGGTACTTTTTCTAGAAGATTTAAGAATATCTAACACATCTGTACTAAGCCCATTGCCCGTCGTCACACCTTTTTTAGTTTTAGTGCCATCGGCGCTACCGTCATAACCAGGAGCGAGCACGGAAAACTGGGCGGCTGGTAATATCTGCGTTTTCTTGGTTATGGGTTTCTCATTTGCTGCTTTAGGGGCAGGTTTTAGCGCAGCAGATTTTTTGGTAGTAGGTGTATTTGCTTGGCTATAATACTGTTTTTGAGTACTAATGGCTTCTTGCAACTTCTTCTGTGTTGGCATCACATCATAATTAGGTAGGCTTAACTCGGCATCAGCTTTTAGTTGATCGGCGTTTTTATTAATAAAAGCTTTCGGATTTTGCGCTTGAATCTCACTCATCACGGTTTGAACGTCAAGATTGTTTTTTTCTGCGATTTGCTGGGCAATAACCCATAAGTTATCGTTGCGTTGTACCGTATAGGTAATCTTGGAGTTATTATCATTATTCGCTGCGGTATTTACTAAGCCTAAAGAGACCGTTTTTATAGAAGGCTCAGTTGTCAGGATATTAGGTTTTGATGCGATTTGGTTTGTGGAAGCATTACTGTAAGAAACGTCCCTAGACGGTGCTTTATTTAAAAGAGTAGTCGTAGTCATTATATTATCAGTATTGTTTTTATCGGTTGCTACATTGCTATAAGGCGTGGCTGTAGTAGGTGCAGTGACCATGACGGCATTATTACTAATATCGTTGTTTTTATTATTCTTAAGCTGTATTTGACGAGTAATTTTTACATTTAGAATATCAAATATTTGCTCATTCATTGGCGCAGTTTTATGGTTGTCTAAAGCACCAGTTGGGTTTGGCGTGGTGTTTGTCTGCATAGCTACATTTTTGTTTGTAAGCGCTTTATTTATATCGGCATGATTATTCAAACGATTGACAGGAGAAGTCGTTGCGTTATTTTGCGTCATCGTTCTGACTGGCGATAAACTGGTTGCTGTAAGCGTCTGACTATTACTAACTTGAGATGCCGAGGCTTGGCTGCTCGGTAGTTGAATGCTAGGGACAGAGGTTTCTATAGCTCTTGGCTTTGAAGCCAGCAATTGAGTGGGTGGAGTCTTAGAGACGGGTAATAATGGAGGCGGATTGCCTTTTCTCACTGTTAATGGTTGCGCGTTAGTAGGAGAAACAGTCGGTAGATTAAGTTTGCTTGCTGCTGTCACACTATTTTTTGAAGGATTGATGGACAAGCTGCCATCGAGCGGCATAAGCAATGTTTTAGGGATAACGCTACGCTGCGCACCATCATTAATGGTTACACTATATCGGCAAAAGGTTTAGAGACAGGTTTTGTGGTCGTAATAAAGACCTGCCCACTGGTAGCTGAAGTAGGCTGAAAACGAACCGTCATTGAATCTGTTGGAGTCAAACCCATTTGCTGATAAAGGGTAGGGTCAGCTAAACTCGCGGAGAAATCAGGGGTTTGAATGTCATTAACAACAATACTGGCTGATAAAGGTTCATGCTGAGCTGAGGTAATGACAGTCTTACCCATGGTAGCCGCTTGGGCGTTAGATATAAGGGCGGCATAACTGATTGAATAAAGCAGCGCCATTGATACTGAGCGATGTATCGTAGTCAGGCGATGAGGTAAATGACAAGACATATGCAGCCCTTTAAAAATAAGTATTAACTATGTTGTTATAACAAAATAGCGTTTAGTTTACCAGTTTATTTCGCCGCCGTTATAAACAATATATTTATTGTTTGTTTAGTGTTTGCGCTTACGCTTTTATTTTTTTATCAAGTAACATGGCGTCGCCGTAGCTAAAAAATCGATAGTAGTTATTAATGGCATGTTGGTAAGCTTGTTCAATCGAGGCTTTACCTGCAAATGCAGACACTAACATGAGTAACGTAGACTTTGGCAAATGAAAATTCGTAAGCAGTTTATCTATCACACCAAATCTGAACCCAGGATAAATAAAGATATCAGTATCGCCCGCCCAGCTAGAAAGCGCTTGTCCATTAACCGCTGTTTTTTGATAAGCGGTCTCAAGGACGCGCGTCACTGTCGTGCCTATTGCAATCACCTGTTTGCCATTAGCATGGGTTTGGTTGATGAGGTCGGCAGTAACTTGAGGCAGATGAGCGTATTCGCTATGCATGGTGTGATTGAGTAAGTTGTCGGTTTTGACTGGCGCAAACGTACCAGCCCCTACATGCAAGGTAACAAAAGCAGTATGAATGCCTTTAGCAGCCAGCTTATCTAGGACGAATTTATCAAAATGCAAGCTGGCCGTCGGTGCAGCAACGCTGGCAAGTTTGGCTGGATCATGAAAAACGGTCTGATAACGGGTATTGTCAGTCGCATCGGCGTGGCGCTCAAAGTAGGGCGGAATAGGCAGCTCACCATAACGCTCTAAATCTGGCAAAATCAGCGCTTCAAAAGCTAAGATAAATAAGTTTTCTTGACGACCTATGACCACAGCCTGCATATGACCATCAGCAATCTCTAGCCGTTGCCCAAGCTTAGGTGCTTTACTGGCTTTAACATGACAAAGGGCGATATGCTCTTGGTCAATGCTCTTGCCATCTGTCGTTTCTAGCTGTAAGACTGTGCTATCTAAATCTGAAATGTTAACCAAACGCTCAATCAGCACTTCGATCTTACCGCCCGTGTCTTTTTGCCCGAACAAGCGCGCTTTCATGACTTTGGTGTCGTTAAAGACAATTAAATCGCCCGCATTTAGCAGATCGGGCAGCTCAGAGAATTGTTTGTCTATAATCTGGCTGTCGCTATCTTTCTGCTGATTAGTGGCTAAATATAGTAATTTTGATGCCGAACGCTGCGCTAAAGGATAACGGGCAATTAAGCTGTCCGGCAGTTCATAATCATAATCATCAACACTTAGATATTCTAAAGTTTCAGCATTTTTATCTAGTATCTTATTAGTGTTTTTAACGCTGCTCTTGTCAAGATTTTTGTCAGCAGTATCGGTGCAAGTCGTATCTAAGTTTACAGGTTGAGAATCAGTCATAGTTAGTCTTTCAGTAGATGGAGATTTTGCGGTAATTGTAGCAGAAATGCAGATATGAAAGAACGTTTTCCTCAGCTGCTACCGTTCATATTAAAGCTGAAAATAAATTAAATAGCCTAAGCAGTAATTATTAAATACTTAAAATTTATCTTTGCAAGTAAAGTGCCATTATTCAAACAAATCTAACTGTGGCAAAATTTGGGTAGCAGGCATCAATGAAGAAAACGTCACCCCGACAAGCCTGATAGGCAGTAAGCGCGGAATATCTGAAAACAACTTATCAAGCCAGTAATGGGCAGATTCGGCACTATCAAAAGCGGTAGATAAGGTATGTGAACGCGTAACTTGGGTAAAGTCAGCGTATTTTATTTTAAGGGTAATGGTATAGGCGATGAGCTGTTTTTTGCGTAACTGATTAAAGGCATCGGTATTTTGCTCATAGATTTGTCTGCGTAGCTCGTCATCGTGATTCAAATTATCCCTAAAAGTCGTCTCAGAGCCAACCGACTTATGCGTACGCTGCGATTTAACGGGGCGTTCGTCACGGCCATGAGCGATGTCGTGATAAAACTGACCGCGCTTGCCAAATTCATTGACCAATAGTGCCGCGGGCGTGCGTCGTAGATCAGCGCCATTACTGATACCCATCGCATGCAAGCGCCGAGCAGTCGCTTTACCAATACCGTGAAAACGCTCAATGGGCAACGCGCTAATAAAGGCGTCGGCCTCCGCTGGCGTGATAACTGCCGTACCATTAGGTTTGTTAATATCAGAGGCAATCTTGGCGAGCATTTTATTAAATGACACGCCTGCAGATGCATTAAGCCCCGTCTGCACTAAAATCTGTGCCCGTAGCCAATTTGCCATTAGCGTGGCTGAGCCGTGATGTACGTTCAATCCTGTCACATCAAGATAGGCCTCATCTAACGATAATGGCTCAACTTGCGGCGTTAAACGGTGCATAATACGGCGAATATCTTGACTGACCGCGCGGTAGACATCAAAACGCGGCTGCACAAATATGACATCTGGGCAACGTTTACGCGCCTCATAACACGACATGGCGGAGCGTACACCAAACTGACGCACCTCATAGCTTGCCGCCGCAACCACGCCGCGACCATTTGGATCTCCGCCAACGACTAAGGGCTTGCCGCGTAGTTCAGGAAAGTCGCGTTGTTCCACACTGGCATAAAAAGCATCCATATCGATATGAATAATTTTACGAGGGGTAGGTTGAATAAGAGCGGTCATAACCACTATTTTACCTGATTTTATTATGAGTTTTAGCCTCTATTGCTAATAGAAATTATAAAAGACTGAGCTTAATTTTGGGCTCATTATTTTACTTATCCTTGAATAAGGCGCATCTTGTAAAAATTACAAATTTATACCGCTTGTCCTTAAATACCTACCGTCTGTCGGGAATGCTGCTTTCTATGTTACAGTTTTGCTACTAAAGTTCTACACTAGAGTTTCTATAAAAATAAAGAGTTGTTAATTAATTTAACGACCCATGTTGTATTTTTTTGAATAAAATAGGAAGTTGTTAGAGCTCGCGTCATTCTTATGGATTAAGTAATGCTAAAGTAGGATAGCTGAGGAGCTTGGTATGAATAATGAGCTAAAAGGGAGCGATTTAACCCGCGCGCTACTTAAACGAGGTTATAAGGGCGTATGGTGTGCGGTCGATGATGAAAGTGATGAGCAGGCGATAAAGGATCAATGTGGTAATGATTTTACTGCTTATATTGTGTCATTTAAGAATGGCTGCTTTTATTGTAGTGGGGGTTGCAAACAGTTAAATAAAACATATACAAACCTACCTATTTATTACTATAATAGATAGATTATATCTATAATA
>NZ_JACSQR010000057.1:0-7145 GCF_014836505.1 Psychrobacter communis | reverse complement strand
AAGGACAGGTCTTTTTCTGTTCTTGAAAGCTATGGACTAACGCCTTCACAAGCCATAAGACTGTTCTTGAACCAAGTCGCCGATACCAATGCGATTCCCCTGTCTTTTGACTATCAACAACCTAAGCTCAACGCGCAAACACTCGCGGCTATTGCAGAGGTCGCAAGCGGTAAAGGTAGTAAGTACAACAGCTTTGGTGATTTGATGGATGAGCTAGAAGGCGAAGCTGATGAGATCCATTGAAGTATCAAGTCAGTTTAAGAGAGATGCTAAAAAGAATTATCTAAGCTTACTCACTCCTGCATGGGGCGAGGTGCTTAATTGTTTGACTAACGATATACCGCTACCGGCTAAATACAAAGATCATGCGTTGACCGGCAATCATAAAGGGTTTAGGGATTGCCATATCAAGCCTGATTTGGTGCTTATCTACCGTATTCAGAGCGATACGGTAGATTTTGTTAGGCTGGGTAGCCATTCAGAGGTATTTGATTAGCTAAAAACTAGGGTGTGTCCCTAATTCAAAAAAGTGAAAAAATACCAAAATAAGCTCATAATAAATAATTTTGAGTCTAGAGACGATGGCCAGAATAGTACTAACTGACGAATTATGGCAACAACTACAAGAAGTTATGAAGCAGCACGGTTGTTATATAACTAAAAATACTCGCACTATTATGGAAGCCATAATTTGGAAACTCAGAACAGGCGCTCCATGGAGAGACATACCCGAAGAACTTGTGTCGTGGAAAACTGCCTATAACCGTTTTAACCGATGGTCAGAAAATGGGTTATGGGAGCGTTTTTTTTTAGCCTACGAAAAGAAATTGATACGGAGTGGGTTTTCATTGATGGAAGCTACATACGGTGTCATCAACATGCGTGTGGAGCTAGGATTGGTGAGCCTCGAGCAATTGGACAAAGCCACGGTGGACGAACTACAAAAATTCATTTATGTTGTGATGCCAATGGATATCCGCTCAATTTTAAAATCACTGGGGGTGAAGTCCACGACAGTCAGGCTGCACCAGAGTTAATTGAGTTGGTTGATAAAGCTGATTACTTGATTGCTGATAAAGGTTATGATTCTGATAGTATCAGAGACAAGGCTCGTGAGCATAGCATGAAACCTGTTATACCAAAGAGGAAAAATGCTAAACAGCCCAATCCTGATTTTGATAGCTACCTGTATAAATTACGCCATTTGGTAGAAAATATGTTCGCAAGGTTAAAGCAGTTTCGTAGTATTGCAACAAGATACGAGAAACTAGCTCGTAATTTCGAGTCAATGCTTTACCTTGCCTGTACTATTATCCATGCTAAAGTGAATTGAGGACACACCCTAATAATTTGCTTTTTATAAACGATAACAACTCAGACTAAGCGTTCTCAACTTGATTTTGGTTACTTAACGTTGTGGCCGACTTAGAATTGTAAGGGAGTCGAGATTAAGCATAAGGCTTTCTTAACGAGTGCTACTTTTGCACCAGAATTAACATTCTGCATAAAAAAACAGCGCTTCTATCATAAGAAGCACTGTTTTGAGTGAGCTGTTAAAGGACTTTAGATCAGGTAATTTACGCGTAGCAAATTCTTATGGCTTTAACAGCACCTTACCATTTTTACCTGATTGTAGTTTGCCATCGACCGCTTTTTTGATATCTGCCAAGTCAAACACAGCCTCCACAGGCAGATGGAGCTTGCCACTGGTCGCGCGTTCGATTAGCTCATCGATTAAGCGCTGTTTATTCTCCACACTCATCTCTTGGCTGATTTTACTGCCCCAAAATCCTTTTACGATGGCTTGTTTAAAGATAAGATGCGTCGGATTGAGCGTCATGGGCTGTCCTGACATGATGCCAAAGGACGCCAAGGTGCCACCATGACCGAGCAGTGATAATAAGTCGCCGCCGTCTTTACCGCCGACTGAATCGACCGCTGCGCTGATTTTATTCTCGCCAAGGATGGCTTTGACTTGCTCTTTCCAGTCATCATCTTCGGTGTTGATATTGTTTTTGATACCGAGAGTATCTAACTCTTTTATGGCATCGTCACTTCTTACCAGATTAATGGTTTTGACGCCGCGCGCCGCTGCTAGCATCGCAAGCGATTTACCGACTGCGCCGTTCGCCGCGTTATGGATAATCCATTGTCCGCTTTTTACTTCTAAGAACTCAAGCAGCATAAGCGCGCTAAGCGGCATAGCGATCAGCTGCGCGGCCATCTCATCATCCAGGCTCTCAGGGATGTCAAACACCATGTCCTCGTCAGCGACAAAATACTCCGCCCATGTTGCTTGCACGCTGGCCGCCGCCACGCGTTGCCCGACTTTTAACCCTTTAACGTCACTACCAACGGCGTCAATAATGCCCAGTGCTTCACTACCGCCGATCGCCGGCATCTCGGGTTTAAAGCCATACTGACCGCGCACGGTGAGCAAGTCATGGTTGTGGATAGAGGCGAGTACCGTTTTGACACGGACTTCATTGGCCTGTGGCTCAGGGATAGGGCGATCGCCAAGGCTGAGGACTTCGGTGGGTTTGCCAAATTCGTTATAAGTTGCGCTACGCATAAGCATTCCTTTATTGTCGTTTTAACGGTTTTTAAACGAGCGAATATCTGTGCAGGCATCAATACTAACAACTCTAGCAGCGTTTTATCAGTACTTTTTTGGTTAAGGAGTGTTGTCGTTGCCTCATTGTGCTCATGGTTTTAGGGCATGTCCTCATTTTAAAAATGGTGATAAAAATGAGATAAATCGCAGTCAAATAAGGATAATATCGAGATATTAGTCAGCTATTTGACACCGTTTGGCCAGATTTAGCCATTTTTAGCCCATTTAGATGTCTATCGATTGAATTGAGGACACGCCCTAATGCTCTTTGATTGTTATACCCAGACTTTTAAAGCGTGTTTTTCTAAAACTTTTATTTCAGTAGATTTGATGGCGAAACCTAAATGCATCATTGAGCTGACTTCAAATTCAAACCCTTTATTTAAAATAATCTGACCTGAATTTGTAAGTGTAGGTCCTCCATATAAGATACCGAGTAATTTTAATCTCGTTTCTCCCATAAGGTAAGATTGGGTTTTCCGATTTAGATAACCATTTGCGTTATACAAGAAGATTGGTGAACCAGATGATCCCGGAAAGCAAGCCATATCCACCATAAACTCTTTCTTGCCATTGTAATCTTTGTTTGGGCTAGTTGCTGTAATACCCTTTCTGACTATAGGGAAGTTATTTTTTTCGTCTGTAAGTCCTCTAGGGCAACCTACCATTGTTATATCTTCTATAGAATCAAAATATTGCCACTCTTCCTCATCAGGTATCCAATCCATAGTGACTGGAGCATAAAAGATAGGTATTTTTTGATCGATAGCCTGCTGCAATATTGAACCAATAGATATAGCACATAAGTCTATATTGTTATCAGGATGAGGAAGAAGTGTGTCATGAAGCGCTACAGTGACATCAAGTAACCTTCCTGTTAGTTCATAAGTTTCTGGATCAGCTATATGGCATCTAATAGATATTTTATCGGCTCCATCAACAACATGCTTATTTGTTATAAGTACAGGTTGTAAAGAGTCACTCTTTCTATTGAAAATACTATAAAAAGCAGTACCTGTTCCTATTTCTTTCCCATTCGATATAGATGTTATTTTTACAGTAGAGTAGAGTAGGCTTTCAGCAGTAGATAAAGACTGGCTCATATAAATTCCTATAGTTAGTATTGTTTTTTTGGTATATGTAGATTAACAAATATCTAGAGAGGATAGATAAAAAGTTAAGAACGCCTGTCAAATTAATGCTATCGATCTAGAACCGTTCGACTGGCTCAGGTAATCAAACTATTTTTATCTATCCTACAGCTAAAAATTCAACTCCTCATTAGGGAACCGAACCTATCAAACGCACTCATAAGACCTAGTATTCAAGATATTCTCTGATAGGACGTTTATTAAACTGTGTAGGATCTTTTTTAAGGCGGTTAACCATTTCAAACTCCCACCCTTGCTGTGACTGCCCAGCTGGGCTAGTAGGACTTACTAAATGATTGTATTCCGCCATAAAAGCAGGGTTACGAGCAATACGCCCTAGCTGCTTATCATTCAACCCATCAACCGTGAACATATCTGCTGTACTAGCGTCGCGCTCCTTACTAACTACATCAGTCTTAGCCTTTGACTTTTCATGAACAGTGAAAGTAAAACCTATAATCTTGCGACCTTTTTTCTTTTGGCTATATTTAATATTGAGGTCTGATTTCTCGTTTATCTCCTCAACGGCAAGGTCTAGCACTCGTATTTTAAAGTTACTCATTGCTTTGTATTCATCATCCTCAACTCCAAGCTGCCCCCTAAACTCTTGCAATTCAAACATAGGGGTTTTTTTAGCTTGTTTCCATTGAACTAGCAGCTCATAAAGTCTTACCGAGTAATTACTGGTCATCGTAGCCGTCTGTTCTAATAAGTATTTAGTGAAAAACTCTTCAGCCCCATCAATTCGAGTAATCCCTTGTACTACAGCTGGAGTAAATACAACTTCAATTGCTCCTTCGTCATCTAGATATCTAACTTGCGACAACCAACGAGACTTAACCAACTTACCTTCATCATCAATATAACTAAAACGTCTGTTAAACAACGTATCTTCAGCTTCTTTCATCATCAAGTAGCCATTCTGTCTTGTCGTATCGAAAACCTCTGCATACCTAAGAGCATCAATACGTAAGGGCGTTTCTGCTGTCAAACCTTTGCCTGTTTCCCTAGCATCAACGACCGCGAGTTGAACGATACGTATTTCAGCAAGCTTCAGATTTTGTAGAACTGTGTTTAGATGGTGAGTTTTTACCACTAGATTAGATTTAGCCATTCCTGCTACCTTTTAATTACTTTATTAATATCTGCAATTAAGATAACATAAATATATTAGTAATTAAATTACCTTAAATATATTAGTAATTAAAAGGTAAGTAAACGTAAGCTTATGGGTAAGTAAACGTAAGCTTATGGGTAAGTAAACGTAAGCTTATGGGTAAGTAAACGTAATTAAATGGAGGTTGCAGCCCTTTAATACCAATGGATACAGAGGGCTTAAAAGCTGTTAAAAGCATTTAAAAGCATAAAAAGCATTTTTTATTTTTTTTACTAACTAAAAAGACAAGAAATAAAAGTCCTAGTCACAGCAAAATATCAGGAGATTTTTTGGATCAGGTAAACGATAAATTCTTTCTATCTTATCCATTAATTTGTTTTTAATCTTAGTGATGAGCTATAGAAACCACTATATTTGCCTACAGAATTAGATTTAACAGCCTTCTTTCTCTATTTTGATAGATACCTAGCCCTTTCATATTTAACTCTCTCTATGGTGATTTTACGGCTTTCTAGCTGCATTGCTTCATTCAATCTAGCTATTTCCTTTTGATTTAGCCCTTCAATCGCCACTAAGTAAGGCTCAACACGTTTTTTGAGGGTGTCATAGCTCGCTTCCGCAACGTTTTTATCAGTTCTAGCTTTCTCATAGTCCATCAGGATGCTGTTTGCCGCTTTCACAGTCGGTTCTATTTGCTCAATAACAGCTGCTGTGACCTTTTCCCCATATCGAGCCTTGCTTTCAAACATTTCAGGCTTAGGCGATACGGTTGTAATATCAAAATCTCTCGCGTGATTGATGTCGTGGTAATACTCCTTGATGCTGGTATGCTTGGCTTTAGAGCCTTCTTTACCCCTCGTTAGCCCCAAATCAGCGACCGTATTGGCAAAATCAGTCTGCATCTTGCTTAATTTAGCCCTGCCGCCTAGAAAATCCTTACAGTTCAGCTTCCCCTTTTGATCAATAGGAACCACATAAGCGACTAGGTGCGGTGTGCTTACATCCCTGTGAATACTCATACCTGCAATATTTTCTGCTCCATGTTTATCTATGAGCCACTGAGTAGATCGCTTAAAAAACTCCTCTTCCTTGCCATTTCCCCAACCTTCCCATTCAGGACTGGCGGTTATCAAATACTCAATACATAGCACCGCATCAGCGCGTCTTTTTTCAGGAAGTCGATTTTTTATTGCCTGTTTGACGGCTTCAGGGGTAGCAACGCTATGATAATTTTTAGGGGTGCGGTTGGGGTCAGCATTGGGCGTTTCTGTCGTTCGATAGTTGTGTGCAAGACTGCCGCCGATGTTGCCCATTGTCTTTAATTTTGCCGTCCTCAAAATTGCATAGTTCATTGCCACTTTTTTCCTATAATTGGGTGTTATTTCATCAAAGTGTACCTACTACACCATATTTTCACCTGTTAGGAAAGCGTGATTTTTGCAGCAAAAAGCGGTGAAAAACAGCTGTTTTTCACTTTTTAGAAGCTACGCTGTATACAATTTGTAGACAGACTTTTTCTTTTTAAATCAATGGCTAACGTATAGTTTGTTTACACTTTGTGGACACTCCGATTTCAATAAACCTAGCAATATCAGCTATTTGGCAGTCCCTTTAGGGTGCGTATGGTGTAGTCATCAAATTGGGTGGGAAATAACGGATTTTTTATCTGTCGTAAAATTTGCTACAAAAAAAGGGGTTATAAGGGCGTTACTTCTCGTTTTTCACTGGCATAATCTTAGGCTGGTACAAACAAATTATTCACCTAAAAAAATCATCTGTAGCTACAGATGATTCTAGTAGCGGAGTTATCTATGAGCATGATCGGTGTATCAGTAGCCAGCAGTAAAAGCTTTCAGCTTGAAGCCACTCAAGAAGCCTATGATAGAGCTGTCGTGAAGCTTAATTTGCTGTCGATTGAAGATAAAACGCACGAAGAAGTGGTCAGAAGCAAGCTATTTGAGGTCATGGATGAAAGGAATGAGTTAGGAGATTATTCAACTTCTGACCTTCACGTCATGGGAAAAAGGGTTGAAAAGGCAGTTGATGATTTTCTTGCTGGATTGAATGAGCAGGCTATTACCGCTTAGATTAGCGAGAATATAGAACGCTAAAGCTATTGAGGTTTAATCACCTTTCGCTTATATTAGATGTACAAATATAAGCGAAAGGTGATTACTATGACTACGACTAATTATAATATACGGCTTGACCAGGATCTGAAGGACAGGTCTTTTTCTGTTCTTGAAAGCTATGGACTAACGCC